>JAFGQP010000177.1 GCA_016935635.1 Sedimentisphaerales bacterium | reverse complement strand
TGTTCGCCGATTAAAGTGGTACGCGAGCTGGGTTCAGACCGATGTGAATCAGGTCGGTCCCTATCTGCCGTGGGCGCAGGAATCTTGAGGAGATATTTTCTTAGTACGAGAGGATTAGAAAGTACTGACCTCTGGTGTACCGGCTGTAGCGCTAGCTGCACCGCCGGGTAGCTATGTTGGGAACGGATAACCGCTGAAAGCATCTAAGCGGGAAGCCTACTCCAAGATAAGGATTCCATGAACTATGTTCGAGAGAGCCCAGTTAGACTAACTGGTTGATAGGCCGGGTGTGTAAGTGGCGAAATCCATTCAGCTTACCGGTACTAACGCTCAATTACTTGACCATATCAATCCAAGATTGGCGCTGACGCCGCCATAGATTGGCACATAATAACGCTGATCGTATCCGCTATTTTTTTCTTGTACCAGAGAATTTCAGCGCAAGCTGATTCACGAACTCCTGGTGACCTTACGTACGGGAAAACGCCTGATCCCATTCCGAACTCAGAAGCTAAGACCGTCCGGCCGATGATAGTCCTTCGGGGCGAAAGTAGGTGATTGCCAGGATATATGAGCCTCGTTGCTTAACAGTAACGAGGCTCTCCTTTTGCGCATTTTGTATATAGACATGGCATATCTGTATGGCTATAATTACACTGAGATAAGGATCTCATATCATAGTACGCAAAACATGGGGGTTTTATGAAAAAGTGGATCTATTTAATCATGTTAATTTGTCCGGGTGGGCTGGTGTATGCAAATCCGCATATTCACCTAACCGCATATATTCCTGATATGATTAAAATAGGCTTTTCCATAGGGGCGGAAGTATTTCTTCTGACGCTGGTTATGATGTTTTTTGACCTGGCTCCGATACCTCAATTTTGGAGACTGTTGGCGGCCAATCTGGGGGTTTATTTTCTGGTATTCATACCGCTTCTAAATCTTGTGTCGTCACTGTGGATCAGTGAAATTGCCATTGTGAGTCTGGATGGAGTGCTGATAAAATTAATCAGCCTATCTGACGGATTACAAGGGGATATGTATAGACCCATAAAGTGGCGATACGTGTTTCTTTTTGCAGCGATGGGCAATAGTGTATCGTATGCGGCGGGTTTATTTATTACGATGCGTTGAGGTTGCTCTGTCCTATTTTTTTCGCAGTATCAGGAGAGAATTATTGCGAGCCTGAAAATTCGTTAAGTTCCCAATCGAATTTTTTGAATTTTAAAATGATGTCATGATTTTCGAAAAAGGATTTGTCGGTATCCTTGATAAAGAACAACAGAAAATTCAGCCAGGCTTTTTCGTCGGGCTTTCGCTGCCTGAATTTCTTAATTTCCGCATATTTGGATTTAAGAAATGTGTCTCGGTGGATATTGAACAGATTGGAGATATAGGCAGTATTGGTATTCATCTCCATGGTAATTCCCTGTGCTGAAGCAAGAAATTGTTTAACCTGGTCATCGAGCTGGTCAGAAAGGATCTCGGCTCGATAGGGTTCTTTACGCAACGCGGCGCCGCCGCGGGTGGCGTTGGACAAGGCAAAGCAAATACGCGGATCTTTGAAACGCAGCAGCAGCAGCTCCTGTTCGATTTCCCGAAGATTATACTGCAGGCCCTGAATTTCGAAATAATTTTTTGTCCAGGGGTCGGAAATCTGCATCACGCTGTTGTTGGGATATAGAATCATATACCATTTAGGCTGTATCGGGTAATTATCGATGATTAATTTCAGCGTGCATAAATTGTAGGTATTAATCCAAAAGGCTTGTTTTTCATTGTCGTTCAATGCCATAATCTGGGCCGGATGCACGTTTTTCAGATAAGACATTGCATTATTTAAATCGGATCTTTTTCGTCGCAAAAGTGAGTAATTCACTTCGCCTTTATCGTTAACGTATTGACTGAGAATCGTTTCACAGACTTTGTACAGTTCCGGAAGCGGAGACCGGTCAGGAAGGGTCATTTCATCCTGGTCGTCCGACTCAATCTGGTTGTTGGATTCGTTGGGATCACTACTGGATGGGTTATCGGACACTGCCGGGATATCATTGGAATTGGTTGAGGGCTCATTTTTTTCAGATTTGTCGTTTTCCGCATTGACAGGTGTGTTCGGGTCAGAGTCTTTTGCTGCAGGGCTCTGTGCAGATTCTGCGAGAACATATTTTAGGGAATATGCCGAGATAACGCATAAAAAAAGCAGTATAACAATTTTTCTTACCATTTATCCTTCTTTCGCGTTTATTTATGAAAAACGGATAATCTATCAATGAATTTATCGAAAAAGATAATTGTAAATTAAACATATCCGGAATACATATACCTTATAATATATGACATTGTTCATTTTTTAAAAGCAAATATGGGTATTCCGAACGAATTGTTAATCGTCTAAAAAATGCAGGCAAATAACTTGGAAAACGGGTAAATTTATCCGACAATGAAAAGCTGTTTTGACCTGCTGTTAAAAAGGTCTATTATCAAACGGGAGTTTATTTATCCTGTTGTCTTATCGTGATTTGCCTTGACAGGTCCGACTGTGCGGAGTATCTTGACGCGAAGTTTTTTTAGCATTTTGGCCGCAAAGACAGGGTCAATAGCGGTCTCAAAAACTTCTGCTGCTCCGGCAGAGCGAGTGGAATTGCCATAGTCGAATGAATAAAGGGTGTATTATGATTAAAAGTATGTCATGTTTGTCCTGTATCATAATTCTGGCTGTCAGTTTTACCGCAATGGCAGTTGATACCAGTAAAGTTGAGCAAGTCCGAACCCAATTCATTCAGTCTAATACACAGCCGGATAAAGCCGCAGAACAAGTCATCGATGAATTCTGGCGGAAAAGTATTGATTCCATGATGCTGGTTGAAGATACGGCTGAAATTGTGGCGATGCGTTCAGACCTGGTCAAGCAAAAAGGCGACAAAGACCTGAGTTTTTATGCATCTGCGTATGTCAAGATTGCCGCGGTACATTTAAAGTCGGCTCTGGATACGGTGGCCGGATGGGAAAATAATGACAGCAAAAAGCTGCGGATTGAACGGAATTTCATGATTTTGATTGCCGAGCTGGGTCGTATGGAATTATCAGATCTGGCCATGAGTCGGTTAAATCATGATGACATGATGGTACGGTACTGGTCGGTACGAGCAATCACCAGTCCGCGGGTAATCAGCCAGCTGACTTCCGATATCACACGGGATGAAAAACTGACCTCACAGATTCTCAGTTCGCTGGGTGATTTTGTAAAAAAATATGATGACGCGATTGTATTGCCGTATATTGCTAATTTTGCCGTAGGAATCAAGAATGCTGCGGGCAACAGTCTTTTAATGGCGATTGCAGACAAGCGGATTGATGCCTATATGAAATGGACGGTGTCGGATGAGGCGGCGGATGCCGGGATTTTAAAAGGCATCGGAGGATTAATATTTGAGACGGCCTCTGCGTCGGCTCGCCAGGAGCTGCTTGGGCGTTTTGGGCAGCTTTATTCCTGTGTTGTGCAGCGCTATCTGATCGGGACAAATCTGCCGGCAGCATCACGCGATCAGCTGGTGACGGTGATTTGTGAGGTCGAAACCGCTGTCATGGAAAAAATGCTTCCTGGTTCCGCCAACCGGTTCAGGAATGAACTGCAGCGAAATCAGCCAATTGATAAGGTCTATGAGGCCCTGTTCGGCACATCGGGTAAAGCAGGGGAGCTTTCGACCCGAATGAATTTTGATTATGGCAAGGATGGCAGCGGCAAGGGGCTTGTTGTGCCGCGGTCTCTGCCAGCTCCGCCGGCGACTCAATCTCAACCAGCCGCCCAACCGTAACACGATTGAACAAGATCAATGCGAGTGTCCTGGCTGTATTTCCACAACAAGAAGAACACCGGCGGCTGCCCGGTTTGGATTGCCTCAATGGTTATTCTTGCGGGTGTTGCGGGATTATTGTCTTTATCGGGGTGTACGGAAGACACCGATAACGCCAAGGACAGCGGCATCGTCCTCCAGCAGCGTCTGCGGGCGTATGTCCAGACACTGGACCCGATGAATGTTCGGGATACGACCGGGACCTGTGTGGCCTCGGATATATTTGATACTTTATACGATTATCATTATCTGAAGCGTCCCTATGAAATTGTTCCCCAGTTAGCGGCAGCGATGCCGACCATCTCCGAAGACGGCACCTGTTATACAATTCCTCTTCGCAGTGACGTCTATTTCCACGATAATGCCTGTTTTCCCGGCGGCAAAGGCCGACTGCTGAAAGCCGAGGATGTGGTCTATGCATTCAAGCGGATTGCGGATATCAAGACGCGTTCGGTGAGCTGGTGGATTCTGGACCGGCGGATTGTGGGATTGGATGCATTTCGGGATTACACCAAGACCTGCAAAAAGGATGAGGTGGATTATGATCGTCCCGTCGAAGGTCTGAAGGCTCTGGACGACACGACGCTGCAGATTCAATTAAACGCCCCCTGGCCGCAGCTTGTGTTCTGGCTGACGTATATTGCCACGGCTCCGGTAGCCCGCGAAGCGGTAGAATATTACGGCGAGGAGATTGGATTTCATCCGGTCGGGACGGGGGCGTTCAAGGTGGATCGATGGCTGGCCGGAGCGTATGTGGAGGCCTCACGGCATCCTCGTTATTATGACCGGTATCCGACCGAAGGCGGACCGGGCGACAAAGAGGCCGGACTGCTGGAGGATGCGGGCAAGCCGCTGCCCTTTGTGGATAAAGTCATCTGGCGGATTGTGGTGGAAGATCAGCCCCGATGGCGGCTGTTTTTAAAGGGATACCTGGATATGGTGGGGGTTCCCAAGGATAATTTCGGGCAGGTATTTACATCGGGGGTGAGCCTGAGCAAGGAGTTTACCACACGGCAGATTCGCATGACGGAATTCGATGAGCCGGGGACTTTCTGGGTGGCGTTCAACATGCAGGATCCGGTGCTCAAGGATAACAAACCGCTGCGGCAGGCGATCAGCTTCAGTGTCGACCGGGAAAAATATATTGATATATTTTTTGATGGCAGGGCGCATGAGGCCTTTGGTTTTATCCCCCCGGTGATGCCGGGCTATGACCCGAATATTATTGCGATTTCCAATTCCCGTTATGATATGGCAGCAGCGAATCGTTCTGTTGAGGAGGCTAAGAAGATTGCCGGCGGTAAAATTCCACGGCTGCGGGTTGCAATCGGCGGTACGGATTCCACCAACCGGCAGATGTGTCAGTATATGCAGCGATGCATCGAATCCATCGGCCTGGATGTGGAAATTGAATTGTATGACTGGCCGACATTCCTGGAAAAGATGCGCAAGGGGGATTTGCAGTTATTAATCACCGGCTGGTCGGCCGATTATCCGGATGTGGAAAGCTTCCTGCAGTTGTTTTACAGCAAGAATATTCCTTATCCCAATGAGTTCCATTATTCCAATCCGAAGTTTGATGCGATTTTTGAGAAAATCGCCGTGATGCCGGATTGTCCGGAGCGGACGGCACTCTATCAGGAGGCTCAGCGGATCATTAACGAAGACCTCCCTTGTGCATTTACCCTGCATCGGGCCAGTTTTATTATGTGTCATGACTGGATCAGCAACGTCAAGCCCAACTCCTACAAAAATGAGATGGCCGGGTGGGGCATGACCAAATATTACCGGATTGATCCGGCCAAACGCGATGCGTATAAAAAGAAATATCGGTGAGATGAGACAGACAAAAGCTTATTTGATTATCTGTTGTATTCTTGCAGCGGTGTGGGGCTGCGAGAAAAGAAAGACCGTTGCGGACGGCGAGATGGTGATTTGCCGGCCGATGATCAGCAAGGTGCAGACGCTGGACCCGACCAATACCCGTGATATTTATTCGGCGCTGGTGGTTTCCCAGATGTGTGAGCAGCTTTATGTGTATCATTATCTGAAACGGCCTTATCAGCTGATTCCCCTGCTTGCCGAGTCCATGCCGGAAATCAGCGACGACGGAAAGACCTACACCATTCGGATCCGGCAGGGAGTTCGTTTTCAGGATGATCCCTGTTTTCCGGACGGCAAGGGCAGAGAGCTGAAGGCGTCGGATTTCGTGTATGCATTCAAACGGCTGGCCAATGCCAAATATGCCAGCCAGAACTGGAGCATTTTTGATGACCGCATTGTGGGGCTCAATGATTTTCGCGAGTATTCCAAGGGTTTCAAGAAAGAATGGGATGTGGATTATTCCAGGCCGGTGGAGGGATTGCAGGCCCTGGACGATTATACGCTGCAAATCAAGCTGACCCGACCCTGGCCGCAGATTCTGGAATTGGCGCTGAACGATTATTGTACGTCGCCGGTGCCGTTTGAGGCGGTTCAGTATTATGGTCTGGATATTGTGTCGCACCCGGTCGGCACAGGGCCGTATCGCCTGAAAACGTGGCAGCGAAGTTCCTATATTGAACTTGAAAAAAATCTCAACTGGCGAGGGGAATTGTATCCATCAGAAGGCGAACCCGAAGACCAGGCCAATGGTCTGCTGGCCGATGCGGGCAAGCCGGTGCCGTTTGCCGACCGGATTATTTTCCGGATTATCGAAGAGGATCAGCCCAACTGGCTGCTGTTTATGCGGGGCAAGCTGGATGTGATGTATATTCCCAAGGATAATTTTGATAAAGTGATGATGCCCGACAAGAAGCGGCTGGCATCGTTCATGCAGGACCAGCAGATTCAACTGACGATATTCAATGACCCCTCGACGTTCTGGGTTGGATTCAATATGAAAGATCCGGTTCTGGGGCCGAATCTTCC
>JAFGQP010000019.1 GCA_016935635.1 Sedimentisphaerales bacterium | reverse complement strand
TATGAAATTTCAGGCAAAAAATCTGCTGGATCCTAAAATTGAACAGGTTTATCGTTCCGAGTATACCGGCAGTGATGTAACAAGAACGTCTTATCGAAAAGGAATGGAGTTTTCAATCGGTTTTAGTGCGGCGTTTTAATCTGTGAAACTATTGTTTATCTAACGATGTGAAAATGAAATGCTAATCATGTGCTCACAAAAGTGTATTAGAGTTCATCTTCTGGCCGGGTAGCTGGGAATTAAAATCGATGATTGAACGAAAAAGTATAATTATTAGGGACTATATATGAATATGAAACGAAAGCCAGAGTCAATTGAAGGTGGGCAGCGCAGAGTTTCATCCCTACCAATGTTCCGCTTCTATGGGGTCGGGAGCGGATTGATTTTATTGGTATGCATTCTATCTTCCGGGGCGGCTATAACGGAAAAGAACAAAATGACAGTCGAAGGAACGAGGGGGATGCTTGAGAAATGGATCGAAATAAAACGGATTATTTCGAAAGAAAAACGTGATTTTGAGCTGGCTCGGGAAATTCTTAAAGACAGGACCAATCTTGTACAGCAGGAAATCGAGTCGCTGCACGGGAAAATCATAGATGCCGAAAACAGCATTGCAGAGGCGGATAAGAAACGATCCGATATGGTGTCGGAGAATGAAAAATTCAGGGCGGTATCTTCTTCGCTTGGTAATTCTCTGGCTTTATTAGAGCAACGGACGCAACAATTGGTATGTCGTTTGCCCGATCCCATTCAACAACGTCTTAAGCCTCTAAGCCAGAGGTTGCCGACTGATCCGGAGCAGACCAAGCTCTCACTTGCTGAGCGTTTCCAGAACGTGGTAGGCATTCTGAATGAAGTAGACAAATCCAACCGTGAGATTACAGTATGCAGTGAGGTTCGGACCCTTCCAGATGGAAGTTCTGTAGAAGTTGCTTCTTTGTACATCGGGATTGGTCAGGCTTTTTATGCCAATGCAAACGGAACTATCGCCGGAACCGGAAAAGCTTCAGAAAAGGGATGGGTGTGGAAACCCAGCAATGAAGCCGCCCCTCAAATCCTGGAGGCTATCGCTATCTTAAAAAATGAAAAAGTTGCAACATATATTAAGCTCCCCGTTGAAATTCAGTAATTCGGACGATTTTTTATGATGAAAACAATTAATCTTGTAATGTTTAGTCTTTTTTATGGAAGCTGTCTGGTTGTGGGGGCACTTGGTCCAATAGACGAAAGTGCAACTTCATTCGATCAGGCCACAGAAACAGTACGCAAACAACTTGAGGAAAGCCTGGATGAACTTGCACAGTTGCGAAAAGCGATAGTGGAAGAGAAGATTCCACTCAGCCAAAAACTTAATGACCTCGAAACTGGATTGGTTAATGTCCGACTCGATTATCAAAAAACCTCCAGATTGCTTGACAGCCGAACACTTGATTTGAGTAATTTGCGATCTGAAATTAAATCCCGTCAAGAAGAGTCAACCTATCTCTCGAACCTGTTGGGCGAATACATTCGAAATTTCGAATCACGGCTGCATATTTCTGAAATACAGCGTTATCGTCAATCTCTCGAAAAGGCCAGACTGGCGACGGAAAACAGCAGCCTTGGTGAGCAAGAAATATTTGGGGCCCAAATCGAACTTTTGAACGTGGCGGTTGATCGGTTGCATGAAGCGCTCGGAGGGGTCAGCTTTAAAGGAACGGCTGTTGATTCGGCGGGTGTAGTCAAATCGGGAACCTTTATCCTGATAGGGCCGGCGGCAATCTTTCAGTCAAATGACAAACAGATTATAGGTACCGTCGAACAGCGTCTTGGATCGCTTGAACCGACGATTGTTACGTTAACAAGCGTCCTTGATGCAGAAGCAGCAGCAGGCATTGTTTCTGATCATAAAGGATTATTCCCGCTTGATCCGACGCTGGGAAACGCCCACAAGATTGAACAAACCAAAGAAACACTTTTTGAGCATATTCAAAAAGGCGGTCCGGTTATGTATCCGATATTTGCATTGGCAGGCGCTGCACTTCTGGTTTCTGTTTTCAAATGGATGAGCATGCTCACGATTCGAACACCCTCTCAAAAAAGAATTGGTACTCTGCTGAATGAAATTGCTGATCATAATGAACAAGCCGCCCTCAAGAAAGCCCGAGACATCGGGGGGCCGGTCGGTACAATGCTGATGGCGGGTGTCGAACACCTTAAAGAACCTCGTGAACTGATTGAAGAAGTAATGTATGAAAAAATTCTGGCCGTACGGCTTAAACTTGAACGTTTTTTACCTTTTATTGCGATCAGTGCCTCTTCTGCGCCATTACTGGGGCTATTGGGAACAGTTACGGGCATCATCAATACATTTAAGTTGATTACTGTATTTGGTTCCGGCGATGTAAAGACTCTCTCCGGCGGTATCTCCGAAGCGCTGATCACGACCGAATATGGCTTGATCGTCGCAATTCCTTCATTACTGATACATGCATTTCTTTCACGGAAAGCGCGAGCTGTCGTCAATCAGATGGAAAAAGCCGCTGTTGCACTTGTTAACCAAATCGGTAAAACGCCCTACAGACAAAATGATACTTCGGAAAACGCAGGAAAATTAACCTGTGAACAGTGGCAGAACATCTTAGATGGACTCTATGTGCAAGCACAAAAAGCGGGGTGCAAATTACCGCCTCAGTGTTCTGGTGAATCGCCTGAAGGGATGAGCGGAGAAAAGAGGATTCAAGGCAGGAAAAAGGATGGAGAGGCGGTATGACCGCAGTGATTGAGCAGTTGATACGTCTGTGGGAACAGGCATTTGGTATCTGGCTTTCCGGAGGGTGGGCGATGATTGCGATTGCCGCGACCGCGATGGTTATGTTCTCTTTGGGCATAAATGTCTGGCTTCGATTAACTGAAAAAGGATTTACCTCTGTGGATGAGAAAACCTGGCGTTATTGGATCGACAATCCGGATCAACGCAAGGGTCCGATCGGTGAATTGCTCGATTTTGTAACCGGCGGTACAAGCCTGAAAGATACATCCGTCTTCTTTGAAGAACTTTACGTTTCAGAAATAGCTCCTTTTGAACGAGATTTGCATGTAATGAAAATATGTGTCGGCGTTGCACCTCTGCTGGGATTACTCGGAACGGTAACCGGCATGCTTACCACGTTTGCGGCATTGGCCTCCGGCAGCGGGGGCGATAAAACAATGGGGCTTGTTGCTGAAGGTATTTCTGAGGCGCTGATCACCACTGAAACCGGCCTGGTGATTGCATTGCCGGGTCTTTTTTTTCAGTACCAGTTGGTTCGCAAGCATGAACGCTACAAAGCCTTTCTTGCACATTTGCAAACTGTTTGTACTCAAAAGATTTTTAGAATAATTAATACCCAGGAAATTCAACCTTAATGAGGAATCTATGGGACGTTTTCGTCAAGTGACATCTGAGGACTGCAATGAATCCGGAATTGATATCTCTCCCTTGATGGACTGCGTTTTCATTTTGCTGATTTTTTTTATTGTTACGACGACTTTTGTCGAGGAGACAGGAATTGAAGTAGATAAACCGCAAGCCTCCTCTTCTTTACGATTGGAAAAAACCAGTATTTTGATTGCACTGACCGAAAAGGGGGAAGTCGTTTACGGCGGGCGCGAAATCGGTTTCAGCGGGATTCAACCGCTCGTGAAACGTATGCTTCAAAAAGAAGATATCCCTGTTATTATTCAGGCTGACACTGCGGTACAATCCGGTCTTCTCGTTCGGGTTATTGATGAGGCAAAATTAGCCGGGGCGTTCAAGGTTAGTATTGCCACTCGACAGGCCAAACACTAATTTGATAACTCTATGAGGAAACAGAAAAGTAATCTATTTCAGCTTTTCAGAGGACTATTCCATCGACTGTTTGTTGTCGTCGGAGCAGCAGGAATGGCACTCTTTTTTTTCCTTATTTTGCCGCTTATGCAGACACTTACCAAACCGCCGCATACCGATCTTGTAGTACAGGCGATTGAAACGGGCAAACTTGAGGCACCACCACCGCCTCCACAGGAAGAACAACAGGACGAACCGGAACCGGAGGATGTGGCGCCGGAACTGGCTGATGATACGCCCCCGCTGACGTTGGAGCAACTGACATTGGCGTTAAATCCAGGATTTTCAGGAGGTTGGACGGAAGGCGACTTTGCAGTAAAACTGAATACGGTTGCATCCGGCGGCAGCGATGTTGATGCACTCTTTTCGATTTCAGACCTGGATCAGAAACCGCGTATTATCTATCAGCCGGGTCCAATACTGAATAAAGAGGTACGAAAAAAGGCTCCCGGCACCGTTTACATTATTTTTATAGTTGATCAACAAGGCAAAGTACAGGATCCAATTATTCAAAGTTCAAGCGATCCTGTATTTGAAAAACCGGCACTGAGTGCTGTCAGACAGTGGAAATTTGAACCCGGAAAGCGCAATGGACAAGCAGTGCGCTTCAGAATGCGTGTCCCATTTACATTTCCCAAAGGATAATAAATATGGAAAGAACAAAACGGAAGACAATGCGACATAAAGGAGAGGCTAAATTACCGACAGGGTTTGTTATTCTGTTCATAATCATGTGTGGTCTTTTACTGGATACATCAGTGTTGTCTGATGATCAGATCAAGAACGACAGAGAAGTATCTCCTCAATCTGTGTTGAGTGATAAGGAACTGAAAATATGGAATAATCCGGTTTTTAAGCAGCAATTTATTGACAGCTATATGGCTGAGACTGAAATTGAGCCTCGTGTTACTGCGGATGAGAGAGATCGGATGTTAAAAGTCCTGGAACTGATTTCATCTGATAAGATGGGTGAGGCCGCAGCAATGCTGCAAAAAAACCGAAATAAAGCAGTCAGTGCTGTCTTTGATTTTACGCTGGCAAATATATATTTTCAACAGGAAGACTACGAACAAGCTGTCACTGCCTATCAAACTGCAGTGGAAAAACATCCCAAGTTTCGTCGGGCATGGCGAAATCTTGCGTTGATTTACATTCGCCAGAATGAGTATGAAAAGGCTCTTCCGGCGCTGACACGTGTGATTGAGCTGGGTGGAAATGATGCGATCACATATGGTCTTCTCGGATTTGCCTACTCATCGGTTGAAAATAATATTCCGGCCGAGTCGGCTTATCGCATGGCCATCCTACTCGACCCGAGTACAATCGACTGGAAAATGGGTTTGGCTCGCAGTTTCTTCAAACAGGAGCGTTTTGCTGAAGCCAGTGCACTCTGTGGCCAGCTTATCAAGGACTATCCTGATCGTACGGACATTTGGTTGTTGCAGGCGAATGCTTATATTGGTCAGAATCAACCGCTTAGAGCCGCAGAAATTTTTGAATTAGTGAATCACATAGGGAAGTCAACAACCGATAGTCTTATGACCTTGGGAAATATTTATATCAATGAGGAAATGTATGAAATGGCGACGGATGCCTATATTGAGGCCATGGAGAAGGACTCGGAGTATAAACCTGCCCGTGCGGTTCATTCGGCCAAAGTGTTAATTGCCCGAGGTGCTTTTACAGAGACTCGCCGATTGATTGAATACATTGAGGGCCGATTTGGGGAAAAGATAGAGATGGATACTCGCAAAGATATTTTGAAACTACGTGCGCGCCTTGCAGTTGCGGATGGGTCAGGAAATGATGAAGAAGTTCGAGTACTTGAGGAAATAGTGGCATTGGATCCGTTGGACGGTGAGGCACTGATTTTGCTGGGCCAGCATTGCGGCCGGACAGGTGACGTTGAAAAAGCAATTTTTTATTTTGAGCGTGCGGCCAGTATAGAAAATTATGAGGCGGATGCCAAAGTTCGACATGCTCAACTACTTGTACAAAAAGGCAAATATGATGAAGCACTTCCTTTATTACGTCGTGCTCAGCAGTTAAAAGCGCGCGAAAATGTTCAGGAGTACCTTGAGCAGGTAGAACGCATTGCCAAAACACGTTAAATAGTCGTCCCTGAAAAAGTTGATTTATGCTGCCGCTGCTTTTCGCACGTCGGCGATAGCCCGGTAAACTCGGAACAGACGCACGATT
>JAFGQP010000018.1 GCA_016935635.1 Sedimentisphaerales bacterium | reverse complement strand
TCAACCGTGCTGCGCACCATCGAATCCAGGTGCGAATGAATCTGAGACGCCTCAATTTTGATCACGCCGTTCAAGTTTTTTCCCACGTTAACCGATGCTTCTTTGTCGTTCATAATGGGCCCTTTCTCTGTTCCAATGGTTTTGTTCATCCAATCAATTCCATCGACCAGATTGAGGGCTTTTCTCTGAGACCGATAAAAATGTGCGCAAGATATTATACGTTATCGCACGCCCGAAGAGTGATTGAGGACTGACGAATAGATTGCAATCATGTTCGGCCGCGTAGTGCGTTGGGATACCTGACGCCGCAGGAGTATGTGGACCGAAAAAGTTGATAATCTTCCACCGGTGTACCGTGGACACAGACTCAGTTAACGCTGGATACTCTAAAGTAAGATTGATACAATAAACGGGGGAAGGTCAATTGAATTATGCAAACATAGGGAAGAAGCCATAAATATCCATCTTCAGTCTTAAAAAAGACCTGTTAAAGTCTATAAAATGCTTCTATAATACAAATACTGAATCGGGTGCTGACTGTTAAGGATGACTGATAACTGTATGCGAGCTGAATACGATGATGCTTGAAACGCTGGGTCAAAAGACCATAACCGGAATCGAGAATTTAGGGAAGTTTTCGCGTTTTGCCGGAGGGGCGATTGGCGCGATTACCAAGACGATCTTTGTTCCCCGGTCATACTCTCTGGTGTTAACCCAGATGAATGTCATTGGGGTACAGAGCGTGCCGGTTGTGATGGCGACGGGAGCGTTTGTTGGCATGATTCTGGCGATTCAGGCCTATGGCCAATTGGCCTCAATGGGACTGGAGGAACGACTGGGGGTTCTGATCAATATCGCGGTGGTCAAGGAACTTGGGCCGGTTTTAGCGGCGGTGATGCTGGCAGGGCGGGTTGGTGGAGCTCTGACGGCCGAACTGGGAACCATGAACGTTACCGAACAGATCGCGGCCGTACGGAGTATGGGAACGGACCCGATGAAATATCTGGTGGCTCCGCGAGTATTGGCTTGCCTCCTGCTAACGCCTTTTCTTATTATTTATGCCGATTTGCTGGGTATTTTGGGCGGGTATGTAATCAGTGTCTATCAGCTTAAAATCAACGCCGGGGCCTATTGGAACTACAGCGCAATGGGATTGGAATTGTGGGATATTACGACCGGGATTTTGAAGGGATTCTTTTTTGGCGGGGCGATTGCGCTGATAAGCTGCTATAAAGGCTTTACCTGCCGTGAGGGAGCACAAGGTGTCGGCCAGGCCTGCACAGAGGCCTTTGTGGGCAGCTTTATGGCGATTTTGGCGATGAATTATGTCTTTGCGGTAGTGCTGGACGCAATTTATAAAACATTCTGGCCCATACGCTCACTGCTGTAAAAAGCTCAAACCTGAAAAACTCAAAACGCAACAAGACACCAGGTGTCGGGTAATGGTCTGGATTGAAAATAGTCAGCATTTCTCAAAAAAAAGTAAAAACTTTCTGATTTTTGGGTCTTACCTTATTGAAACGGCTCGAAATTCAGAGAATGCTGATGTTGCACAATGACGAATGAATTTAATAAAAAAGTGAAACCCGACCGGTATGAGCGGTTTCTTGGTCTCTACTCGGTCAATCAAAAACGAATTTTTGCTTATATCTTAAGCTTAGTCCCACGGCGGGCAGATGCGGAAGATATGCTTCAGCAAACCATGATGGAAATGTGGAAGCTGTTTGACCGTTTTGAACAGGGATCTGATTTTACGGCCTGGGGCGTCGCTATTGCCCGTTTTCAGATATTCAAATTGCGAAAAAGACAGCAAAAAGACAAGGCCGTCTCCTATCTCAATGATGAAGCGTTTCAAATCATCTTGAAAGAATCAAATAAGGTTCAAAGCGGGCCGGATTACCGTCTGCCGGCGCTTGAAGGATGCATCAAAAAACTGAAAGATCGCGAGAAATATCTGCTGGTTCTGCGTTATGAAGAGGGACTAACTTATCAATCAATCGCCGAAAAGTTAGACTATTCTATTGCATTGATCTACAAGGGGATGGCTCAGGTTCATACCAATTTGCAGCGATGCATTCGTAGAACACTTGCGATGTGGGATGCACAATGAAAGACTCTGATATACAATTAAGATTGAATGAACTATTGCTGCATGCTCTTGAAAGCGATATTGAGCAATCACAGATTGACGAGCTGAATGGCCTGATCATTCGCAATCCGGAGGTGGTTAAAGATTACCTGGAGTTCATGAATCTGTATAGTGTCTTATCGCCATATGGTGACATGGGACGTATAGGCGAAACAGGCAGCCGCTTAGAGACGCAGGCCTATGATTGCTTTTTACACTCTATGGCCCAGGAAGAGATCACGGCACCGAACATCGAACTCAAACCTCTTACGCAAGAGCCGCAAAGAAAGCTCATCCAAAAGGTCGAACGTGAGAAGATTGTGTATAAAATGAGCAGATCGTCGTTATTGACTCTTGTTGTTTCTTTAGCGGCATGTTTGTTTATTGTATTGTTTCTGCGTATTTCTCCGAATGCCGCCATTGAAGTCGCTACGGTGACAGACAGCATAGGGGCTGTATTTTCCGGCGATCAGAAACATTCAATAGGCAGTCGTCTGTCTACCCGTAAAAAGTCAATATGGCTTCAACAAGGAATCATTAAAATCGAATTTGATTATGGGGCAATGGTTGTTATTGAGGCACCTGCTGCATTCACCTTAAATACGGCTGACGATATGACGCTGCACTCCGGGCGTCTGTTTGCCCATGTGCCGGGACGCTCAAAGGGATTTAAGGTTGAAACACCGACAGCGACGATAATTGATCTGGGAACAGAATTTGCCGTCAAGGCGGACTTTGATGGTTCCAGCGATGTTCATTTGTTTAAAGGGAAAGCCTCGCTGATTCCGGGAGCCAAAGGGCAGGCAATCGGCAACAGCCAACTATTGACTGTTGACCAAGCTCGGCGAGTAACACTTTCCGGACAAGTCGAGGATATTCCGGCTCAATCAAAAGAGTTTGTGCATGATATCAATTCTCAAATAGGATTAGTCTGGAGAGGGCAAACCCGATTTGATCTTGCAGATATTACGTGCGGGGGAAACGGTTTCGGCACCGGAAATCCATCAACGGTAATTGATCCGATTTCCGGAAATACAATGAAATATGTAGAACGAGGAAGCGGTACACGTATTCCTAAGGTTTCGTCTTATTCTCGGGTTGAGGCATTTAATTATGTGGATGGAGTTTTTGTGCCGGACGGCAGGAGCGGGCCGATCGTCGTAAGCTCTGAGGGAACGTTATTTATGGATTGCCCCGTGACGTCGGGCCGTGTCCGAAAAGATATTACGGTCTTGAGCAATGTGTATAACTCCGAAGGGGGCACTTTAAGCATCGGCGATACGGCATTCGGTTATCCGGGACAACCGGCGATCTCTATGCACGCCAATATCGGAGTCACCTTTGATTTGAACGCGATTCGAAAAGACCTGTGCTGCTTCGAGATTACTTATTTCGAGGCCATTTGTGCGATTGCGCCGGCGAGGACAGTGTCCGAAGATCAGGCACACTCCGGAAAAGCTGATTTCTGGATACTGACAGACGGTCGGGTGCAAAAAAGCCTCAGGGGAGTCCCGATAGGCTTTTCGGAAACCGTACGGATTCCGATTGATCCGGAAGACCGATTCCTAACAATCATAACAACAGATCATCTGGAAACGGCCGAGCAGGATCCCATTCATTCAGATCGCTGCTTTTTAGGCAGACCGGTTCTGGGAATTTCTTACCGAGAATAAATTATTCGTGTGTTCGATAACAAG
>JAFGQP010000176.1 GCA_016935635.1 Sedimentisphaerales bacterium | reverse complement strand
TTGGCAAACGCCTCGTTGGCCGCCGTTGCAGCCACCGTACGTTCCGTCGCCGTACTGGTCAGCTTGACCCCCACCGGAAACACCATGGCAATCATCACCAGGCCAATCGCCAGCACTCCTGTCGCCAAAAGCACTTCCGTCAGAGAAAATCCATTATGTCGTAATCGCTGGTTCATAATTATTTCTTAATCAGCTCGCCTGTATATGCGTTGATTGAGTCAATCATCAGTTTTGAAAATAGGCCGCTCCACCGATTCGTTGCTGCTGTTTTGAGCAGTTCTTTCCTGTCATAAACAATAAAACTGCCTACGCTGGTTTCCTCCTGAAAACCATTCTGTGCCATCGTCTCGGATTCATCCTGCAAAAATACGGCTCTGCCGGCGGCGGCTTCGAGGGCCGTGTTGAAAATCTTGTCATAGGTGCCGCTGCTGCGAGCACGAACCTCATGGTATACGAATTTTCCCGAAGCATTGAAAACGATTGAAAAGGTCGACGCATCATTCATCCGCACATCGGAATTAAGAAGTGAATCTGCTGTCGCAGGGTTGTTCTTCCCCTCAACATACAAATCCACATCCGTGGTCTTATCGTCGTTATAGTATTTCTGCACCCGGCAGCTGATCACCCCCACCGCCTCCGGCAGCGGCATCGGTTTTTTGTTTTCCACCGCCCGGAATCCATTGGCAAACCCGGTGGCCGCCGGATCATGGATGATAAATATCAAATACGAATTGCCCTGGGCATCCCGCTGAAACCGCACGCCGGCATATTTTTGCTCACGAATCGCGATTGCCCGGGCGTTGGCCAGCGCCGCATCAATCATGCTGCCGGCTCCCACAGACTGCTCCAGAGACCGGCTCAGTTCTTTGGCTGCCGGAATCGAAACCGCCAGGAGAATGGCGATGATCGATATCGTCACCAATATCTCCGTTAACGTGATTCCATGATTGCTGTGGTTGTATTTCATTTTCACTTCACTTTCTTTTTTGCATCCGCAAAAAAGAACTGGCTTTCGTGTTTTTCATTAAACGCATGCCCAGTCCAGCAGGCCCGTATTATTTCTCATTCTCATCAATGTTATAGACATCGTCCGGCGACCCGTACAAACCATCCGCTCCGGCACTGAGCAGAATAAACGACTGGGCCCGGTAAGGACGCTGGGGACTGGTAAAGTTGGGATTGGCTATCCGCTTGTAAAATAGCTCACGATCGCTGGCAAACGGGTGTATATCGCCCGTCGGCGCCACGTATGTAAAAAATGGATAATTATCATTCACATTATAGATCGCATCCGTCGATGTATTTGTATGATCCGTTCCCAGAGTTGTAGGTTTGAACAGGGCCTTCGATGTGTCCGCACGATAATATAAGATCGGCATACCGCTTTTCTTGCCTGTGGTCTTGTTATATACCGTACCAAACATATCCGACAGGACATAGGTCTGCTGGGCGACGATATCGAGGGGACTGTTTGGGTTGTCTGGATAAATCGAACCCAGTTTAACCGCGTTGGATTTTTCCAGTTCAAGATAAGGCCCCTTGCGAACCTTGAGATTTTCTTCGGCGGTCTGCAGCGTCCCGTTTTCGATCCCGTTGACCGTATCGTAAATCTTTTCTGTCGCAATCCCATCGCCGTTAAAATCAGCGATGCCGTCACTTCGCCATGCACTCTTGGGGTGATAGCCGAACCCATCCCAGCCGACCATGGCTTCAGCCAGTTTCTGGGCGCCGCAATAACCGGTTTCTTTATCGCCTGTATACTCCGACGGAGGATAATCCCCCGCATCCACCCGGAAGGACTCCAGCCCGACTCCGATGGCATGAAACTGGGCTTTCTGCTTGACCACGTGGGCCGTCTCGCCGATTTTGTGAATGGCTGGTATCAAAAGAGTGATCATGATGGCGACAATCGCCAGGGCGGTCAGCATTTCCAGCAGTGTAAATCCGCGTATTTGTATATCTCGTTTCATTTTTCTCTCCGTCTGAATCACGGTTTTATGGCGCCGCCGGCAGGCAGCTCAATTAGTAATTAAAGTTGGTAATATCATCCTTGGTGCCGTAAACACCGTCATACCCCGCCGAAATCAGGATAAACGTGTTGGCATTAAAGGATTTATAATAATCCCGGTCCGGCTGAGCGGTCTGGGTGATGATTTCATAAAAGCGCTGCGCTCTCTGGGTATCCAGCGTACCGGTTGGGGCTTCAGGATTCACAAAATCCATATCCGGATAGCTGGGATCCGACAAAACAGGCAGATTGACCAGTTCCTTATTATCATAATAATTATAGACCCATTTCTCCGCCTGCTGAAGCGTCGGATCGCTGACAAGGGCTCGCTGGTTGTCAATCCGGAACGGTTTGGCTTCATTGGCCCGGTAATACAGCACCGGCAGTCCGACTTTGACGGATTCACTGTTGATGGTAATCTGATTCTTGTTAAAGACGTCGGTAATCACCGGGGACCGCGTATAAGCCTGCTGAGTCGTGGGATTGGGGATAGACGGATAAATGCTGGTGCCGCCGCTGCCGCCCCACAACTCCTGAATCGTGTAAATGCCGCTGTATTTGAACTCGACAAAAGGACCTTTACGGCGGCGAAGGCTGGCCTGAACCGAAGCATCGTACAGATCGGCCGGAACCAGGGGGTTATAAACCTTGTCATTGGGAGGATACCAGCCCGTCTGAGGCTCAACACCATAACCATCCCGCCCGACAAGGGCTTCAGCCATCCGCTGGGCACCGCATATTACCTGACCGCCGTCGACAGGTATCTGATTGGAAAACGGATAGCCGTCAAAATCCTTAGAGAATAATTCAAGGCCGATATCCATCGCTTTCAACTCCGCTTTCTGCCGCAGGTTTTTGGCGGTAATCGTGGCTTTACGCATTCCGATGGCCATTATCCCAACAAGCACGGAGATGATTGCAATCACCGTCAGCAGCTCAATCAGCGTGAACGCTTTTGTATTAAATTGGTTTGGAATCCGTTTCATCTGGTCTTCCCTGTTTTATTCGTTTTGTCGTCTCACCTCGGCGGCATCACCGCCTGCGGTTATCAATTGCTCAGGTCGTCGGAGGTTCCGAAAACCTTATCCGGCCCGGCCGACATCATTTTCGGATACGGATAAAAATTGCCTGCAGACACCTCTTTACTGATATATTCATACCTCAAACTGATTCCCCAGGCATCCACAAACCGGGGTAAATCATAGGTCTTCCCCCCCATAACCATCTTGAGATGCTGACCGGTTTCTGCATCCAGCGTGGTTATCATCCGGTTAGACAGCGTTTCCAGCATCGCCTTGCTGTCGGCACCGCGATCGAGAAAATAGTAAAGCCCAATACTGGATGCATAACACGTTCCATCTTTTTCAACAAGAGTGGTATTCGGAGTAATACTGGTCATTCCCGTATCTGCTTCCAAATGAACTCTGGTATATTCAATCGGCTGCGGCCTGTTCTGACCATCCATCATAATCCGATTCGAAAACGGATATTTTTTATACTGCTCGTGATACTGCTCCAGCGCAGCGTCGATAATCCGGATCGTGCTTGTGGTCAGTTGTATCCCGGAACGGGTGCGCAGATACTGCCCCGTTCCGGCCAATGCTCCCACCAGGATCATAATAATTGCCAGCGTGACAAGAACTTCAATCAATGTAAATGCATTTTTATTCATCGCTGCATCAATCCGGCAGATCTGCTGCTGCCATCCGTCTTTACTTGCTTATCTGCTGCTCCGCATCTGTTCTTGTCCGGATGCGTTCGGACCCTCGGCGAGAAATAACGTCTATTGTTCCCCCGATTGACATTATTTCACATTTGCTTATTGGCCTGTCTATTTTTGATTCCGTCAGCACAAGCTCCCCTTCTGCCGCCGACAGGTCAAATATCGTTCCATTCCGTGATTACTGCTGGCTGCCTTTCTCAAAGTTGAAAATATCGTCAGAAGTGCCATAGAGTTCATCCTTGCCCGCCGAAACCAGAATATAGGAATCCGCCCGGTAGGGACGAAGGATTCCATCGGGGTTCGTAGCTGTTACGGTCGATTGCTGAACCTGCTTGTTGAGAATCATCTTCTCAAAATTCTCGTACGCAGAACCCGTAACCGTACCGGTGACCGATTCCAATTCATGCATCGTCGTCCCTTCGGTGTTTCCCAGACAAACGAGGGCACGGTTATCATCATAATTGTAAATATCATTTCTATAGTTGCCATCGATCGTAAAATCCTGGAGGGTATAATTGATGCGAGCCTTGAAATACAGAATCGGCATCCCCGTTTTCTTGCCTGACGTGCGATTCTTGGCAAAGACATCACAAAGCACATAGTTCGTCGTCAAAAAGTTGCCGCCCACTCCACCCTGACCAGCAGTGAGGTTTGTATTGTAGACATCCTGCATGCGAAATGCATTGGCGTTTTCCATATCGATGTACTTCTTGCGGTTCTTGATATTTTCATCTCGGCTCTTTTCAGATTCCGTGCCGGCTTGAAGACCATTGGAGGTGTCATAGACCCAGGCATATCCGCCCGCAAATGTCGGATTCTGGAAATAATTCATGCCATCGGAACGAAAACCCGAACGCGGATGGAAGCCCAGCAAATCCCAGCCCACCAGGGCCTCAGCCAGTTTCTGAGCTCCGCCATAATTCATATTATCTGCCTGCAAAGGAGCAACGACAGCAGGTGCACTGTCTCCACGATTGTCATAAGAATCAGGATACGCTCCGAAATCCGTCTTGAACAACTCCAGTGCCACATCAATACTGTGAAACTGGGATTTCTGCTGAACCTGCTTGGAATAATCCTTGACCTGATTGAGGGCCGGAACCAGCAAGCCGATCAGGATGGCGATAATCCCCATCACCGTCAGCATTTCCACAATGGTAAAGCCTTTGTTTTGACCTGTACTTTTCATCGTTTTTCCTTTCTAATCAATTATGGCAAGTATAGCGTTATGGTTCATTCCCATCGCCGGCCAGCCGGCGATATCCTTATTCACATTACATCAGCACCTGAATCATCTTGACCATCGGCAGGAACATGGCCAGCACAATGGTGCCGACCATACCGCCCAGCATCAGAATCATCATCGGCTCCAGAAGGCTCATCATCGACCCGACCAGCACGTCCGCTTCTTCATCGAAGTTGTCGGCCACCTTCATCAGCATTTTGTCCAGGTCGCCTGTTTCTTCACCCACGTCCACCATGTTGACGACAATAGCGTCCACCGTCTTGCTCTGACGCAGCGGATTGGCAAACGTATCGCCCTGGCGAATCGCCGCCTGCACCTTGCCAAGCATTTTGGAATAGACTTCGTTGTCGGCGGTTTCACGGGTAATATTGATCGCCTCCAGAATCGGAACACCGGCGCCAATCAGTGTCGCCAGCGTGCGGCACCAGCGGGCCACCGCGGTTTTATACACAATCTTTTTCATGACAGGCAGGCGAAGTTTAATCCAGTCCAGGCCAAATCGTCCTGCCTTAAACTGACGAATAAATTTAAACACAGAGAAAATAACAAACGGCATGACGGCCACAATACCCGCATTCAAACCTTTTCGGCCCAGCAGCCATTTGCTGATATTCAGCAGAGCTTGAGTCAGCGCCGGAAGGCCAGCCCTGCCGTCGGACATATCCGCAAGCACTTCCGAGAACGTCGGCACGATAAAAATCATCAGACCCAGCACGATAAACATGGCTGCGGTCATCACCACGGCCGGGTACACCATGGCCCCCTTGATTTTGGATTTGAGTCTTTCAGCCTTTTCCATGAAGTCTGCAACACGAGCCAGAATGACGTCCAGCACACCGCCGACCTCGCCGGCCGCCACCATGTTCACAAACAGCCGGTTGAAGCAGCGAGGATACTTGCCCAGCGCTTCCGACAGCGTCGAACCGCCTTCAATATCATCGGCGACATAGCCGATAATCCGCCTGAACGGCCCCTTCTTCTGCTGTTCCTCAAGAATACGCAGAGATCGCAGAATTGCAAGACCGGCATCCTGCAGAGTGGAAAGCTGCCTGGCAAACTGGGTTACGACCTTGATTTTAACTTTTTTGTTGGCACCCTTGCGTCTGGGAGCAGCTGCGGCACCCTTAACTGAAATTTTCTTGCCGGCTCCATGCGCCTTGACCTTGGTTGGAAACAGCCCTTTGTTGCGGATTTTGCTGATCGCCTCTTTACTGCTGAGGGCCTCGATCTCCGCTTTCACCTCATTACCTTTGGCGTCAAGCGCCACATATTCAAAAGTAGGCATCGTACACCTCCGTTATGCTTCTGCCGCGATGGTTTCGCGGCCAACTTCATCAATTGTGGTAATACCGTCATAAATCAGCGCCAGGCCGTTTTCACGAAGCGTTTTCATGCCTGCACGGCGGGAAGCCTCACGCAGCACCGACGTCGAGGCGTGATTCATGATCAAATCGCGAATTTCATCATTGAATATCATGATTTCATAGATACCCGTACGGCCCCGGTATCCCGTATTATTGCAGTTTTCACAACCCCGACCGTAATACAGTTTCTTGCCCTTGATGTCTTCATGCGTCAGCTCCAGTTCCATCAACTGTTCTTCCGACGGGGTATATTCGGTCTTGCAATGATTGCAGATCTTACGCACCAGACGCTGGGCAATAATGCCTTCCATGGTCGCTGTGACCAAAAAGGTCTCCAATCCAAGATCTAAAAGACGGGCAATCGTGCTGGGGGCATCGTTGGTGTGCAGCGTTGTAAACACAAGGTGACCTGTCAGAGACGCCTGAATCGAGATTTCCGCAGTTTCGAGGTCGCGAATTTCACCGACCATGCAGATATCCGGGTCCTGACGCAGAATTGAACGCAGACACCGGGCAAAAGTCAATCCGATTTCCGGACGGATCTGAACCTGGACAAGACCGTCAATATCATATTCCACAGGGTTTTCGGTGGTGATAATCTTGGTATCGATGGTATTCAATGCCTTCAGACAGGAATACAGTGTCGTCGTTTTGCCGGAACCGGTCGGGCCAGTCACCACCACAATACCATTGGGTTTATTGATGAGCTGATTAACCATTTCCAGTTCGCGCGGACGCAATCCCAGCATATCCAGACGCAAATCAACCTGAGTTCGGTCCAGAACACGCAGCACAACACTTTCACCAAACATCGTTGGCAGGACACTGACACGCAGGTCAATCGGATTGCCTCCAACCACCAGCGGAATACGTCCATCCTGCGGCAAACGGCGTTCGGCGATATCAAGATTCGCCATAACCTTGATGCGGCTGGATAAGGCCACCGCAATGCTCTTGGGCGGAGGCACCATTTCATACAAGACACCGTCAATACGATACCGCATCTTGAACTCTTCTTCGAATGGCTCAAAATGAATATCCGATGCCTTGTCGCGAATGGCCTGCAAGAGGACGTAATTCAGCAGCTTTTTGACGGGGTTGGACTCCGCCAATTCCTTAATATCTTCAAGATCGATACTCTCGCCACGTCCCTGAAATTGCTTGAGAGTCTGATCGCCTTCGATCTCACCGATTAAATCACCAAGACCTTCTTTGTCTTCTTTATAATATTTATCAAGTGCAACTGTCAGTGAATCGGTATCAGTAACTTTTGATTCAACGGCAAAACCAAGCAGCGTACTCAAATCATCGGTCGCGCGAAAATTATCAGGATTATCAATAGCGACGGTAATGCGATTGCTGGACTTGTCATGTTTCAAAGGGAATATACGATAACTTCGAGCCATTTGTGCGGGAATCTGGTCTATCACAGCTTGTGGTATTTCCTGGTTTTCCAGATCCACATACTCCATACCACGTTGTCCGGCCAAAGCAATCCGCAAATCCTTTTGCGTGATAAAACCCTTTTCAAGAAAGACTTCCCCGAGTTTTACCTGCCCTTTGCGTTCCTGCTGAACCTTAAGAGATTCGTGAACTTTCTCTCGAGTCAGCAATCCCATCTTTATCAGGATGCGACCTATTGTTCTGCCTTTTAATTCACTTACTGGAGGTATTTTAGCCATTTCTTAAACTCCCGGGCCTTCATCATCGAAGGTCTCGTCCATTAACATTATAAGCCCTTAAATTGATTTCGGCAAACAAATATATATTGAGACATTTGGTATATTTAATATTTTATGCTTTTTATGACATCAATATTGCATATTACAAAAATAACCGCATTTTATAGTTTTGACAATTGCCCTTATTATAGCCATTATTTTAATTATTTTAGACTAGACATTCGGCATGATATACGAATTAGGTTTCATTCTTTTTTCTTTAACACAAAAAAAGGCCGATTTTGTCGGCCCTGTAAGAACCAAAGGAAAAAGTATTAACCCTGTAAAACTGGACCGTACTCTTCTTCAATTGATTTCTTGGCGTGCTGAGCTAAAGATTGTCCAAGTTTCTTCTCTGCCTTTTCGAGAGCGGCTGCCGGATACCTTGCTTTGTCCAGCATTTCTTCAATACTGATGAGGTCCTTATCATATAATTCCCACAAGTGATCATCCAGTAATTGCATGCCGATCTTTTTACCAATTTGAATGCTTGATTCGATACGATACGTCTTGTTTTCACGAATCAGGTTGGCAATAGCGGGTGTGACCACCATAAACTCATAGGCCGCAACACGCCCTTTTCCTGTCTTTTTTGGACACAATGTCTGGCTCAGCACAGCGATCAAGTTCGTACTCAACTGAACACGAATCTGTTCCTGCTGGCTGACAGGAAAGGCGTCCACAATACGGTTAATCGTACCCTGGCAGCCTGTGGTATGCAGTGTGCCAAACACCAAATGGCCGGTTTCAGCCGCTGTAATCGCCGCTTCGATGGTTTCCAAGTCTCGCATTTCACCGACCAGCACCACGTCCGGGTCTTGACGCAGTGAACGCCGCAGAGCCTCTGCAAAACTGGGCGTATCCAGACCCACTTCACGCTGATTAATGACTGATTTCTTGTGATTGTGATAGTATTCAATCGGCTCTTCAATGGTCACAATGTGGTGATCCATGTTCTCGTTAATATAATTAATCATACTGGCCAGGGTGGTCGTTTTTCCAGACCCTGTGGGCCCTGTCACTAAAAACAAGCCGCGCGGACGACGGCACAAGGCCGCACATATTTTGGGCAAGCCGATCTGTTCGAAACTTAACAGGGCTGAAGGAATCAAACGCAGCACCATCGAAATATAGCCCTTCTGACGAAAAACCGCTGTTCTGAATCGCCCGGCATCGCCAAATGCAAAACCAAAGTCAGTGCTTCCTACTTCCTGGAGTTCCTGCTGATTTTTTTCGGGGGTAATACTTTTCATCAACGCAACCGTATCATCCGGTTCCAAAACCTTGGTTTCCAGTGAACGCAAACGCCCACTTAAACGAAGGACCGGGGGACGGCCTACGACAATGTGAATGTCGGAGCCGCCCATTTTGATACAGGCTTCCAATAATCGGTCAATATGAAGCGACGCCATAGTCCAATCCTATAATAGCAATAAATTCATTTTATCCCGCCTGATCGACGACAAGGCCTTCGGCCTGTGTTACACGGGATATTTCTTCGGGTGTTGTAATGCCTTTAAATACTTTGAGCCGACCATCCTCGAGCAAGGATCGCATACCGCTGGCCAGAGCTGCTTTTCGCAGCGCACTGGTTGGGGCACGGGTAAAGGCCAGTTCTCGAATCTGATTATTCATTTCAAGCATTTCAAAAATTGCGATACGGCCTTTATAGCCGGTACCGGAACATCGCTGACATCCGGCCCCTTTATAAACGGGATGTTTTCGTAAATCTTCCGGCGTAATATTCATCAATCGCAGGAAATGCGGATCGGGATGCTGATCCACAGTCTTGCAGTCTTTACAGATCACGCGTACCAGACGCTGAGCCATAATGGCCTGAATAGAACTGGCTACCAGAAACGGCTTAACACCCATATCAATTAGACGGGTAATCGCCCCTGGAGCATCATTGGTGTGAAGCGTGCTGAATACCAGGTGACCGGTCAGTGCAGCCTGGATAGCGATATCCGCCACAATGCCGTCACGAATTTCACCGATGAGGATAATGTTGGGAGCCTGACGCAACATGGACCGCAGAATCTTCTCAAATGTCAGGCCGATATCGGTTCGTATCTGGCACTGGTTAATTCCTTTAATATTGTATTCAACCGGATCTTCGGCCGTGATAATTTTCTTGTCCGGACGGTTCAATTCCTGCAGTGCTGAATACAATGTCGTCGTTTTTCCGCTGCCGGTCGGGCCTGTCACAAGAAAGATACCATTCGGTCGGCGAATAATTTTATTAAACCGTTCATAGTTGTCTTCTGCAAATCCAATCGCCTGAATTCCAATATTCACTGAATCCGGACGCAAAATACGCAAGACGGTACTTTCACCGTGATAGGCCGGCAGAGCCGATACACGGAAGTCGATATCCTGCCCATCGATATTGCGTTTGATGCGGCCGTCCTGCGGCAGACGGCGTTCACCGATATCCATTCCTGACATAATCTTGACACGGGCCAGAACGGGAGCCTGCATGTTCTTGGGGATATTATCGCGTTCAGAGCAAACGCCATCAATACGATATCGAACTCGGACGCGGTCCGTCATCGGCTCGATATGAATATCGCTGGCCCGCATTCGCACGGCCTCGTCGATAATCAAATTGACCAGACGAATTACCGGACCCTCGTCTTCCTCGCCGCTCATTTCGGCACGGCGAATCTCGGCCTGGAGTGTCTTGCCCGCTGCAGCCAGTTCGGCAGCAGTCGCATCGATACTATTGCGAACCGCATCCAGACGGTTATTGATATAATTGTCAATTTTGGTCGGCGAGGCCAGACAGCAGTTTAGCTCCGCATTCAGACGGAAACGGAGCAAGTCCAGCAAATCCAAATCCAGAGGGTCTTTGATGATGACTTTGAGGGTGCCGTTATCTTTGCTGAGTGGCAGGATGCGGTGTTTTTTAATTAATTCTTCAGGAATCAGCTGTTTGGCATTTTCGGGCACTTCGACTTTGTCCAAATCTATATAGTCCATCCCGAACTGCTTGGCCAGAGCTTCAAAGATCTGGTCTTCATTGGCCAATCCCATCTGGATAAGCATCTCACCCAGACGTTTATTGGATTCCTTGGCCTTTTTGATGGCCTTTATGAGATTCTCTTTATCGACCAGCCCCTTGGAATAAAGAATCTCGCCTAAATGTCTCCTCTTTTTTATCATTCGGTCCTTTCTATCCGCAATTTGCCCGAATTTTTCAAAAAATATATTATAACATAACTTCGGTTTACGTCAAACCCCCAGTTTCAATCGAAGCATATTTAATGCCGTCAAAGCTGCCCTCTGGCGTATCATCTCCCGGGCAAGCGGCGAAAAACGAAATTCCCGTACTTCGACATCCCGACCTGATACTACCGCAATATAAACCAATCCGACAGGTTTTTGTTCTGTTCCCCCCCCCGGGCCCGCAATCCCCGAAATGCCAATCGCAGCATCGGCTGATGCCTTTGCCTGGGCCCCCAATGCCATGGCCCTGGCCACCGGCTCGCTGACTGCGCCATGAGTCTCTAAAAGCTCTTTGGATATCCCTAAATCGCGTATTTTCGATTCATTACTATAAGTAATCCAGCCCCCCAGATAGTAATCACTGCTCCCGGCCGCATCTGTGAGTAATTTTCCTATCAGGCCGCCAGTACAGGATTCTGCTGTCACAAGATTCATTTTCCGTTGTCGGAGCAGCTTTCCAACCACTTCGGGCAATGTTTCATCCTCAGTACTATAAACCAGCGAGCCTAAAATCGAAACAAGTTCCTGTTTTTGCTGCACAATCATGCTTCTGGCATGGTTAAAATCATCTGCGGTTGCAACCACATGCAGGGTAATCTGTCCACCGCAAACCGTACAATTTATCAGAGGATTTCGGCCCCGCTTCATCCGGTTACCTAATTGCTGCGCTATTGTAGACTCACCCGCTCCATAACAAAGAATACGCTCCGTTAATACTACCGGACTAGTTTTTTGCGAAGCCAGTAAAGGATATATATAATCCTTATACATACTTTTCATTTCAACAGGTACGCCAGGAACTGAAAATAAGTCTTTGCCGTTGAAAGTGGCATGCATTCCCGGAGCGGTACCGACAGGATTTGCGATAACTTTGGTACCTTTGGGGATATAGGCCTGCACAGAATTAATCGATGCCATAACCACTTTACGCGATTCAAAGAAGGCTTTTAATCCATCGTACAAATCCTGCTTGAATTCCAGTTCAACACCGAGAAATTTCGCCAGAGCCTGCCGAGTCAGATCATCATCGGTCGGACCAAGCCCCCCTGATACCAATATAATATCTCCGACTTCTGAGGCCTGTTTGAAACAGGAAACGATATGATCTATATCATCCCCAACAACCCAGATTTCTTCGGTTGGTATCCCCAGTTCAAGCAGTTGGGTGCTGAGCCAATGGGCGTTTGTGTCCACTGTCCTGCCGTTGAGCAACTCATTGCCAATACTGACGATACATGCTTTTTTCATAACTTGATAATCGCCTTTACAACCCCATTCCTATATCCTGCAACCATCTCAAAAGCATTCTGGGTATGCTCAAAATCAAACTCATGGGTCACCATGAATTCCAGCTTCACCTGTCCGCAGGCCTGCATGTCAATGGCTTTCTGCGTACAATGATTTTGCCGTCGGACATTGATCATTGTAATCTCTTTGCGTCGGATTTGATCCGGGCAAAAGCTGACTCTTTCTTCTCGTGGAATTCCCACCATCATGAGCTTTCCGCCGGGTTTGAGCAATTCAATACCTTGATCCAGCGTCTCCTGCTGACCGGCACATTCATATACAATATCTATGCCGCCGGGTTCGAGTCTGCAAATGGATTGCACAATATTTTCCTGATGCGGATTCCCGACCCAGTCCGCTCCATTTTTCTGAGCCAATTGAACCCGTTCCGGGATAATTTCTGTCATACAGACTTTTTGTGCTCCTAGAGCTTTAGCAGCAGCCATGCAGCTCAAGCCAATCGGGCCGGCTCCTAGAATCGCAACCTTGGCCCCTGAAAAGACTTGCGATTGTCTTACGGCATATAATCCGATGGCAAAGGGTTCGGCGATAACGCCCTGATTTGCAGTGAGCTTCCCTTCAATATCAAAACAGCACTCCTCAGGCATGACCAGATATTCACTCAGGCACCCCGGAATTTGTCCCGGGCATCCCAAAAAGACCATTTTCCTGCAGGTATGCTGACGGCCCGCAAGACATTGATCGCATTTGTGGCAGGCTATTCCGGGTTCTACAGCAACCAATTGTCCCGGCTTAAGATTTGTGACCGATGGGCCGATTTCAACAACTCGGCCGGCGCATTCATGCCCAACTATAAAGGGATATTTGACGATTTGGCTGCCGATCCGGCCGGTTTCAAAATAGTGAATGTCACTGCCGCAGACCCCTACGGCCTCAATTTTCAACAGAACATCATCAGGACGGATAATCTGAGGTCGGGGTATTTCCCTCATTTCCATCTGGCGAATACCGGTCAGGACTTGCGCTTTCATAATTTCTCAACCAATATGATTGTGATAAAAAAATCCTTGTTTAAGCTATCCGCAGCCAAAACAAGGATTTACAGCGGGCGATCGGAATCGAACCGACATGACCAGCTTGGAAGGCTGGAGCTTTACCACTAAGCTACGCCCGCAGTCTGAGTTTTTAAACAACCCTAACACAGGGCCATATCATGCCTCAAAACAGCAGAATTGTCAACCCAAAGCTCATAAATTGTTGAAAAAATGTCTGTTTTTGCCTCGATAACGCTGTATAAATATGAATATTAACAATAACAATTAGAAATGGAGGTACTATGTTTAATAGATTATGCAATTCGAAGCGAGTCTTCATTTGTTTAGTTGCCGCGGCAACACAAGTACTTTATTCTGATATATACCCTCTTATTACTAATGTATTAAGCCGAGATACCCATTCACTTAATGGCAAGTGGAACTATATTATTGATCCATACGAAACTGGTTTTTATGATTACCGTTATCAGGAAAGCGGCTCGGGGTATTTCAGGAATCAGAAACCTCGCGACAAGTCCGATCTTGTGGAGTACGATTTTGATAAAAGTCCATTAATTAATGTCCCCGGCGACTGGAACAGCCAACGGTCTGAACTATTATTTTATGAAGGCACAATCTGGTACAAGAAAAGCTTTGACGATCCCCGCAAAGATCCGAGCAGCCGACTGTTTGTGTATTTTGGAGCGGCCAACTACGAAGCCATTGTTTATCTCAACGGCAAAAAACTCGGCAAGCATATCGGAGGGTTTACCCCATTTTGTTTTGAAATTACAGACGGCTTGCGCCCGACACAAAATGACATCGTCGTCAAAGTCGATAACAAACGTTACCGGGAAGCCATTCCCACAGTCAACACAGACTGGTGGAATTACGGGGGATTGACGCGCGATGTGTGTTTGATTGAGACACCGCAAACTTTTATTCGTGATTATTCCATTCAGCTCAAAAAGGACTCCAGGGACACTATTGCGGGCTGGATCCAGCTGGATGGGATTGAAAAAGAAATGGATGTGACTCTTGAAATAGAGGAACTTGGCATCAAAAGAATTGTCACCCCCAATTCATCCGGTAAAGCAGAGTTTGAGTTCGCCGGATCGCCGGTTTTGTGGTCCCCTGCAAGTCCCAAGCTCTATGATGTAACGCTTACGGCCGGCGACAGTACCGTGCGGGATCAGATTGGATTTCGTACAATTCAGGTCCGCGGACAAAATATTCTGCTTAATGGCCAGTCTGTCTTTCTTCGCGGCATCTGTATCCACGAAGAATCCCCCCTGGGCGCCGGACGGGCCTGCACGCCGGAGGACGCCGAGGTGCTGCTGGGCTGGGCGCAGGAATTAGGCTGTAACTTTGTCCGGCTGGCTCATTATCCGCACAATGAATATATGCTGCGTACGGCTGACCGGATGGGTATACTGGTCTGGTCTGAATTGCCGGTGTACTGGACCATTCTGTGGGATAATCAGGCAACACTTGACAATGCCTTAAATCAGCTTGAGGAAATGATTACCCGGGACAAAAATCGAGCCTCTGTTATTTTATGGTCTGTCGCCAATGAAACACCTGTCAGTGAGCCCCGGCTGACATTCCTCAGGGCACTGATCGACAGAGCCCGTCAAATGGATGCCACACGTTTGATTACGGCAGCCATGGAAAAGACGTCCAGGGGCAATACAGTTTTGATTGAAGATCCGCTCGGCAAATATCTCGACGTGCTTGGCTGCAATGAATATATCGGCTGGTATGAGGGGACGCCGGAACTGTGCGATAAAAAGACCTGGCAGACCTCGTATGAGAAACCCCTGATTATGAGTGAATTCGGCGGCGGCGCATTGCAGGGGTATCATGCCGACGACAAGACCCGCTTTTCAGAGGAATACCTTGAAAGGCTTTATATTCATCAAGTGGCGATGCTGAAAAAGATTCCGTTCCTGCGGGGCACAACGCCCTGGCTGCTGAAGGATTTCCGCTCCCCCAGACGGCCCCTGCCGGATATCCAGGATTACTATAATCGCAAAGGGCTGTTTTCTGAAACCGGGCAGCGCAAGAAGGCATTCTATATTATGCAGGATTTCTATCAGCAAAAAGCTAAAGAAGCTAATCCCTGAGAGTGTTTGCAGGCAAGATTTCTTTAATCCGGCTGGCGCTGCAGGAGGGTGATAATTTCTTCCTTTTTCGGCAGTGCGTCCTGCACGCCAAAACGACTGCGGGTCAGGGCCTCGGCGGCCACGGCAAACCGTACTGCGGCATCAACAGAGTCCCTGGCTCCGCAACAGGCTGCCAGTGCCCCGCAAAAGGCATCAACGGCCCCGCTATTATCGACCACCTCCATATCAATTCCAGGGATATGCCGACCGCCCTGCCGGTCTGCAACCAAGGCCCCACGCCAGCCAAGAGTCATAATGATGCAATTGGCTCCTTTGGCTACCAGCTCCGTACCTACCGATTTCAATTCGGCAATTCCACCCGCTCCCAACTCACTGGCACAGGTAAAATCGGCAAAACGAACGATGAGCACATCCGCATTGAAGAATTCCATCGGCCAGTTTAATCCAACGGTGGCGTTTCGACCATGATTCGGCAAACAGACGTCCAGTACGACACGCCGTTTGTGGACCTGAGCTGTCCGGATAGCAGAGACAATTGCTTCCTGAGGCAATTGACCACAGACAAGACAGACATCTGACGTAGCGATGAGCTGTTCAGCAGCGGCGTATTCGATTTCATCCCGGCCTATGGTTCGATTGGCCCCCGCACAGGCACAAATGCTGTTTTCGCCCATGGGATCGACCAGGGTTATCACCGTCCCTGTACTGATGGCATTTGAGGTGTAAATCAAATCGGTATTGATGTTATATTGGGATAGATTTTTTTTGACTAATTGGCCGAAGCAATCATCGCCAACTCGTGCAATCACAGAGACTTCACATCCGCATAAGGCCGCCTGAATCGGCCGAACGACTCCGGCCCCCATTGGATAGTAAGCAAATGACGACCCCTCTACCGTCCGCCCCGGTGTGGGGATGGACTGGCATTTGACCGCCATATCGACAAAGACGGGTCCGACGACAACAATTTTTGGAATCCGTTCCGCCATATCTTATGACCCCTTAATTCTGAGTACCCTATATTTATTTCCGAAAAGTATAGCAGAAAGTCATTTAAAGGAAAGACATTGGTATAAAAAACTCATATTTCTACGAACAGCCTGCATCAGGGTTTAAAATTTGATACCCAATATACCCATCTTACAGGGAATAAGTTCATTTATTGGGAACTAACCTGACCCGTTATTAGGTCAATTGGAGGGTAATAACGATGCGATTTAAGCCATTACATCTTGACCCTGAAATGACAGGATGCTATAACATACCTCAATTATCCTGAAAGGTTTACGGGTGGTTCAAGCACTTTGTATTGCAATCGCGGGCGCACTCGGCGCCCTGTGCCGATGGGGCATCGGCAGGCTGGCAGTACGTCTATTTGGACCATCATTTCCCTATGGGACGCTGATTGTCAATATTCTGGGGTGTTTTCTGATTGGCCTGATCATGCACCTTTCTCTGGCGTCAGTACGATTCAGCCCGGTACTGAAATTGACTTTGACGGTGGGTTTTCTGGGGGCCTTAACCACCTTTTCTGCATTCAGTTATGAAACGATTGTCCTGATTGAAAAAAGCGGCTGGACGGCAGCCGTAATGAATATTTCAATGAACCTGCTGTTCGGGATTCTGGCCACGCTTTGCGGGCTGATCCTCGGCAGAACTTTATTTGGAGAAATCCTGTCATGAAATCTAAAACTATTTTTACCCTGTCGACGCTGTTTTTGTGTGTTCAACTGACCTTTTCATCGGCGGCTTTTGGAGCAGCAAGCAAAGAGAAACCGTTATTTGATTACCAGCGAAGCCAGCTCAAAAATGGGCTGACGGTCATTACACTTGAAGACTTTTCCTGTCCGATTGTCGCAGTGCAGGTCTGGTACCAGGTCGGGTCCAAAGACGAACGGGCCGACCGGCAGGGATATGCGCACATGTTTGAACACATGATGTTCAAGGGGACAGAAAATGTTGGTCCCAAAGACCACTTCCAGCTTATTCAGAAAACAGGCGGCACAACCAATGCTTACACGAGCTTTGACCAGACGGTTTATATCGAAACACTGCCGGCCAGTCAAATCCAGCTGCCATTGTGGCTGGAAGCGGAACGCATGGCCTTTTTGAAAATTGATCAGGAATCGTTTGACACGGAACGGCATGTGGTCGAAGAAGAATTACGCAAGGGCGAAAACGAACCTTACGGCACGCTTTATAAGAAATTGGCCGCGATTATCTTCAAGGACCACCCGTACTGCTGGACACCCATAGGAAACATCGCTTGCCTGCGAGCTACCAGTGTGTCCGACTTGCGAACCTTCTGGCAGCAATATTATGTCCCCAACAATGCCACGCTGATTCTTGTCGGTTCCATTGAGCATAAAAACGCCGTCCAGATGGCTGAACAGTATTTCGGCTGGATTCAGAAACGGGCCGACCCGCCGCGCGTTACCACTAGAGCGCCCAGGCCGGAGAAACCGCAAATTGTGGTCATTGATGATGAAAATGCTCCCGCGGCAGTGGCGGGGTATATTTTCCGGACAGTTCCTCTGGGACATAAAGATCAGATCGCGTTGGACTTTCTGTCGTCTATTCTGGGCGGAACGCAAAGCAGTCGGCTGTACCGCGACCTGGTCGCGGATAGTCAGACCGCGATGTATTGTGCATCCATGACCTGGAATCTTCAGCAGGACGGTATTTTTGCGGCGGGTGCGGTTCAGGCTCTCGGCACGAATGCCAAGACCATTCTTGAGCAAATTAAAAAGAATATCGAAACGATTCAAAAAGAGGGTATTACCGATAAAGAGCTTCAAACCGCCCGCAACCAGCAGCTTCGTTCTGTGATTACCGACAATCTGAACATTGAGAGCAAGGCGAGGGTACTCGGTACGGCTGCGGTTACCATCGGTGATTTAGACTATGCCAACCAGATCCTTGACCAGATTCGAGCGGTCAAGGCTATCGATGTGCAGCGTGTTGCCAATGAATATCTTCGGTTTGACCAGGGTTTTGAAATCTCGGTCAAGCAGAATCTCAGCGGCATGCTGAAAGCGTCCAAAGACGATGAAACAGGCGGCGTGACTGCTGAGCCGGAAAAGCAGGCTCCGCCGGCCGGCAGACCCGGTGAAAAACGTCCGGCTGCATGGTCGGCCAAAGCGCCCATGGCCAAATCCGAAGACGTGGACCTGACCATGGCCTATTCGGAACATCGGCTGAAAAACGGAATCAAAGTGATTGTCGTTCCCAACCATGAGGTCCCCTTTATATCCGTCAAACTCGGCAGCACGCTCGGAGCGGCAACAGAGACCAAGCCCGGCACAGCCAATCTCGCCCTGCAGATGCTGGAACGCGGTACCGCCAACCGTTCTGAACGACAGCTTGCTGAAGAATTATCGCTGTATGCCATCGGTTTGGGCGGCTCGGCGGGCATGGATAACTGTCAGGTCAATATGAGCTGCCTGACCGAACATCTTGACCAAGGCATGGACCTGCTGGCTGATGTGGTGATGAATCCGTTGTTTGATGCCGCTGAATTTGAGAAACTTCGTAAACAGACGCTGACCTCGCTTTCGGTCAACGAAAAAACGCCGGAATATCTGGCCGATAAGGAATTTTCATTCCGTTTGTTCGGCACTCATCCCTATGCCCGCAAAGTGGAAGGCAACAGCGCGGATATTGAAAAACTGACCGCTGACGACCTGAAAATCTGGTGGAATCAGTTTGTTCGCCCGGACAACTCTGTCTTAATCTTTTCGGGCGACCTTGAAGCTCAAAAAGCCCTGGCCCTGGCTGAGGCCAGCCTTGGAGAATGGACCAGCAAAGCGGCCAAACCGCAAGTGAAACTGCCTGAAATTCCGCAACAGGATAAAACCCATATCTGGCTGGTGAACTTCCCCGGCAGCGCTCAGGTCCAACTTCGGGTTGGATGCCATTCCATCGACCGCAAGGATCAGCCGGACTACTTTACCAGCCGCGTGGTCAGCAACTATTTCGGCGGTTCGTTCCACAGCCGGATTAATGAAGCCCTGCGTGTCCAGAAGGGATTGACCTATGGCGCTTTCGGTTCGTATGCAGCACAAAAAGAGGCCGGTTATTTCGTAGTTGAGACCTTTACTAAAAATGAAACCGCAGGCCAGGCCATTACATCAATCATCGAATTGCTGGATCAGCTGCAGAAAGAAGGACCCAGTGATGAAGAACTGGAACTGTCGCGCAATTATATTACAGGCAGTTTCCTGCGTCGCCGAGAAACGCCGCAGCAGGCAGCCAATGATTTGTGGCTGATTGAAGCCGAATCCCTCGGTAAAGATTATTACGATAAACTGCTTGCCGGGGTAAACGCCGCCGATGAAGCCAGGTGTCTGGCGCTGGCCGACAAAACTATCAATACCGACCGATTGACAATCGTCGTCGTGGGTGACGCCGAAAAGATTAAGGCAGACCTCGAGAAAATTGCTCCGGTCACAGTTATCGCCAGGGAGCAATCGTAAAAGAAAAACGCTACTGCCCGGCCGTCCATCGAATCGCCTGATGCACCAGTTTGCGGTATGCAGGGTGACGATAGGCGTCCGGGCCGTGGCCCAACTGAATGCCGCAGATTCTGGACTGCCGGTAATGCCGTGCCCAGGCGATTTCTTTCTGGCTGGTCGGTTCATCAGTGGTCAGCAGGATATGATTATCCGATTCGACTGAGTAGCCCTTATAGGTTTCATCCAGAATCGTGAAGTCCTCTACGCCGGCTGT
>JAFGQP010000175.1 GCA_016935635.1 Sedimentisphaerales bacterium | reverse complement strand
TATACACCAAATACGAATTGAAAAGACAACTATATTACCAGTTTTATTGTGTCCGGAATCTGAGGTTATCTGACAAGGCGATGGCGGATTCCAGATTACGCTGGAGAGCTTGAATCGTAATCTCCGGAGGTAACGCACCAACCCAGCGTTTTGACAAAGCAATTGCTGTTCGATATTCCCCAATCAAATTATTTAATACAAATGACAGCTCGCGAGTCACATCGGCTGATGCTACAGCGGGCTCATTTGAAACAACTGTTTCGGACCCTTGCACTCTATTGAACCGGCTTCTGGGTGTTGTTCTGTATGGACCAGTATTCTGGTTTGGAGTGACCATAGTATTATTAGGTGTTATTTGCTGATTGTCCATCCCAGTTTGCTCCATAGTCATCGGCTGATCATAATAGTAGTAATAATCAGAAGATGGAATTGTTACGCGTCCCCGTGTAAAGCCGCCGACTTCATTAACCGTGCGAGACCGCCTGACGGGCGTTGTTCTTTCCTGCTCTTCAATAATCTTAAGCTGCTCTTCGAGCGTGGCAGTTCGATTTTCAAAGAAGCTGATACGAGACAATGACAATCCAATATTTCTCTTTGCAGCAACAAACTGCTTTGAGGTCTTGTTGATTTCCTGGGAGCTTGCAACCTGAGCATCCGAAGAGTCCATATCCGCCAATAATGACTGGATCGAGTCCGTAATCGCATCAACCATTTTAAAGCGAATCGCTTCGTTCGGCGGCAATTGCAGTACACGGCTATGCGTTTCGGCAACGCCGGGTTCGGTTCCCGTCGTTGAAGCCGATTCTGTTGTTGCGGTCGCAGATGAAGCGAGCCCTTCGCATATTGTCTTCACTACCGTCTGATCGGCTAACATTAAATCTTTTTGCACAATCGACTGAACACCGCTTGTATCCACGACTTCAACCAAGCCTATCCTTTTGTCCAGCAAGGCTTTGCTTAATATCCCGGGACGCTGATTATTTTCAGCCAGTGTGGCTGCGTAAACACTGTATGAAGCAAGCGTATCCGGGCTGTAGGTTTTGAGAAAATCCACTTCGGAATGCCCGGTGGATGTGCTGACAAAGGGCCCCAATGCCGACATGGATGCGTTGGGAGCAATGTAGATTTTGTCACAGGCAAGGGCAATTGCAGCGGCTGCGGAATGAGCTCCGCCAAAAGGACCGCCTGAAATATAGGCGACTACAGGGCATATATCGATTTTAGATATTGTCGAGCATATTTCTTTCATGTATTCGCCGCGTCCGCCGGGGCAGTCAATTTTCACCAAAACGAATCGCGGGCCACTGTTTGCCCCTTTGATGATGGCATTACATATTGCTTTTGTCACTGATTCTGAAAGAAGAGCCTCTGCGTCCGTAATTGACACCAGGACAACACTATTACGCCGGCCATTATTATCCATTGTGACTTCATAATCCAACAATTTGATAGGCAACAGCTTTTTCTCATTCTCATTATAAACAAGCGTTTTGTCTACAGTTGTTTTGAGGGTCCTGAAGCCATAAAAGACCTCACCTGTCTGCTTGTTCTTAAAAGTGTCTGCGTTTGCAGATAACCCCGCGGTCAAAATCATGGCCGCCAAGCTTAAAAGAAGACTTTTCCGTGTCATGGTAATCCTCCAGAATTATCTTTAATATCCTGATTTTATCTGTACGGCATCTTCTCTATGCTACGATACAAGAAGACATAAAATTCATCTTTTATTCGTGTTTTCCATTTTTTTTCATCAGGTTCAGAAAAAAAACGAAATCAAGTTACAAACTGTCATATTCTGCCTGCAGGGTATTCAATAAATCCTGCAATTCCTCTTCCTGGCAGGGCACATCCGGATAAGATTGCTTGAGCTTAATCAGATATTTCACTTCCTGAATAATCCCGCGGAAAGACTTTTTGGCTTCAACAAGCGTCATTCCCCGGCTACGATTCTTGGCAATTAATGTCTTGACTTTGGTGTCAAACGAATTTTTCAACTGGTTGAATTTCCGGTTGATTTTTTCAAGTTCTTCCTGGGCTTTGACCATTTGTTCGGGGCGCTGGACCGCTGCGTCAGATGCATCGGCATCGGCAAGGACCTCTTCAATAGATGAAACAACCTTGTCCGCCATAAAGCAGTTTACCGCCTCCTGGGCAGGCAGAGTGACCAGTTGTCCCTTGCGATTGTAAATGCTGATGATTTCATCGGTTCCCTGTTTTTCGGTGGAATCAATATACGTGATTTTGCCGTTTCGACGGATTCGCAGCACTTCAATATCCTTATTTTCCATGGCGCGTGCCAGGGCCACCGGGCGATTGTTCTGTTCGGCCAGGGAGGCCAGGTAATTTCGCCAGGCAGAACGGATCTTTTCGCCGACGTTATTGCCAACCATCTTTTCCAGTTCTACGATACCGGTTTCAGACGTCGCAACAACCGTTGCCGCCCCCATGACGGTCGCGCCAGACATATAGATTTTATTGCAGGCCAGAGCAATGGCCGCGGCGGCAGAATAGGCGCCGCTGTGTTTGCCGCCCCGAATAAATGCCGCGGTTGTGCAATTGCGGGTTTTTGTAATTGCAGAACAGAGCCGCATGGCCAGATCCACGCGTCCTCCGGGACTGTCAATCTCAAGAATAATCAGCAGGGGCCCCTTGTTGGATTCTTCCACGATGGCTTTTTCGAATGCCGCGGTTACTATTTCTGATTCGATCGCATCATCAAAGGTGAACACAACCACATGCTTGTTTCTGCCCTGGTTATCGCGCGTGACGTTATACTCTGTCAGATTTACCTGCACCGGTCCGGATTCGGCTGTGTGAAGGGTGGTTTTTCCGGCCACAGCATCCTGTTCGGCGTACCCATGATACGTTTGTCCGCTAACTTTATGCTTAAAAGTATCTGCTTTGCATATTCCGGGAATAACTGAACAAACCGCACAAAACAAACTAGCAAGAAAAAACAACTGAATCTGTTTTCGCATGATACATGGCTCCTTCAAAAAATTATAGTTTTAAAAAGTATTCCATCAAATCCGCACCGCGTTCGATGCGGAATCCCGAAGCAAAGCTGTTGGATTCACTGAACGGTTTCTGCAAAATTCCCTTGATGCCTGTACCGGCCATTGCAAACGGTACCGGCTGGTCGCAGTGACACCGGCTATCGACAGGAGTGGGATGATCTGGCATGACAAGAATGCGCCATTGCTGATATTGCTTTAAGGCATTAAACACCGGGCCAACAATATGCTTATCGATCATCTCGATTGCTTTTTTCTTCTGATGGGGGCTGCCGTTATGTCCCGCCTCATCCGGCGCTTCAATGTGAACCAGCACGACGTCATACTGATTCAATGCCTCGATGGCGGCCTGACCTTTCCCGGCATAATTAGTATCCAGGTACCCGGTGGCTCCTTCGACTTTGATTAAATCGAATCCGATTAGTTTGGCCAGTCCGCGGACCAGATCAACAGCGGTAATGGCAACGCCGGATTTTCCATAGATTTTGCTGAACTTCTCCATGAACGCCCGCTGGCCCTGACCCCACAACCAGATACTGGTGACAGGATTTTCCTTAAGATCCTTGCGGACGCGATTGATGGGGTGATTATCAAAGAACTGGACTGATTTGGCAATCAGTTCTTTTAATACTTCTGAATTTTTGCCCCTGGGCAGAATTTTTGAGACTTTTTCTCCAATAAAATCATGGGGCGGACAGGTTTCAATTTTTGAAAAATCAGTTCCATGAATGACACACAAATGGCGATATCCGACACCTGGATAAAATCGGAAACTCGGATTATTAATCAGGCGTTCAAATTCCCGAATTAATTCGGATCCTTCCTTGGTAGAGATGTGTCCGGCACTGTGGTCAGCCATCAAACCGTCGGCAGTCGTAACCAGATTGCAGCGAAATACCCAGTCTCCCTGCTCCAGCGGAATGTCCTGAGCTGCAGCTTCAATCGGAGCACGTCCCGTATAATTTTTCTGAGGGTCATAGCCCAGCAGGCTCATCATGGCAACATCACTGCCCGGCTGGAGTCCCTTTGGAACGGTCTGGACAATACCCTGCCTGCCCTGGATGGCAACGGTATCCATGTGAGGCGTTTCTGCCGCCTCAATCACCGTTTTGCCGCCAAAAACATCCTGCGGATTATCTGCCGCTCCATCAGGTACAATAATCACATATTTGGGTTTCAATCCTTGTCCTCCGGAATTTCCACAATCCGTATGCAAATAGGCCTTGAACCAATCACATCAAGTTTAGACAATTCATCCAAAGCAGCATTGATATTTTTCTGCTGGGTCGGGTGCGTTGTAACAATTACAGGCACCGTATTGTTGGGGCCGATTCCCTCATGCTGAATGGCACCGCTGATGCTGATATTGTGCATACCGAGCACCTGGGCATATTTGGCGGTAACACCCGGAACATCTTTTGCCATCAGACGAATATAATATCGGCTGGTAATATCGTCGATATTCTGAATGGTTGGATGTTGATTGTTTCGCAGCATTGGCATGGAATCAAACAGACGCTGGCTATTGCCCAATGCGATTTCAATGATATCCGCCACAACTGCACTGGCAGTGGGCATCATGCCTGCACCACGACCAAAAAACATGGTGTTTCCAACGGCATGGCCGAATACACTCAGGGTATTAAACGGCCCGCCCACGCGAGCCAGAGGGGTATCCTCGTGAATCAGCGAAGGGTGCACACGCAGAGAAATTGCACCTTGCTGGTCAGCCTGACCTATCGCGAGCAATTTGAGAACATACCCCATTTCCTGGGCATTAGTGATATCTTCTATCTGGATATTATCTATGCCTTCAATGCTGATATCCTTGGTCGTAAATTGGTATCCGAATGCAAGACTGGCCAGAATCGCGAGTTTATGAGCGGAATCTGTACCATTAATATCCAGAGTTGGGTCTGCTTCTGCATATCCTTTTTGTTGAGCCTGCGAAAGGGCAGTTGGAAAATCCAGGCCTTTCTGGGTCATGTTTGTCAGGATATAGTTGCATGTGCCGTTTAATATGCCATACAGAGACGTTATCCGGTTTGCAGGCAAACCAGTGCGAAGTGCAGATATGATTGGAATTCCACCCGCACAGCTTCCTTCAAAAGCGATGCATTTTTGCTGTTTTTTGGCAAAAGTAAACAATTCCCGTCCGTATTCGGCCAATAAAGCTTTATTGGCAGTGATAACATGTTTGCCGGCCGAAAGAAGCTGTTCGTGGACCTGCTTTGCAAAAGCGAGCCCGCCAACGAGTTCAATTCCAATTTGAATTGTGGGATCATTTAAGATTCGGCCCAAATCACTGGTCAGCAATCCGGGGGGCAATTGTACCGGGCGTTTGGTGTTGGTATCTTTATCGACCACACAAGCTAACTCCAGTCGCATCCCGGTACGTTGATAAATCGCATCAGTTTGTTCCAGTAAGAGCCTGGCTACTCCGGAACCCACTGTACCAAACCCTACAAGCCCGATGCGTATCGGATTATTCAACATTCTTAAGTCCTTTTCAATGCAGTTATTTACCTATTCAAATCTACCGTAAAACTCCAATTTCATCAAGCAAAAATCCGTATATTCATCGACTTTTCAGGTGTGGAAATAGAGAAAACAAAACCGGCTGGGATTTTTTGTTGAAATTTGGTCATGATAAAGGATAATATCTGTCGTTTGTTGACATAAAAAGATAGTCATAAGAGGGTATTAATATGATGCAGGAGCATGGCCTCTTGCAAATGTGGGAAGAAATGGCACTGCCCCGTCTGGCACTGGCATTCAAGCTCGCTGTTGGGCCGGCAAAAGTGCTGATTGCCTTTCTGGCGGTGGTCTTGATTTGCGCCGGGGGCTTTGCGATGGATTTCTGCAGCCACACTGTCATTGTCAGTCCTAACCGAAAGGTGCCCAAGGCGCTGTTTGGGGGGGACTCATCGGCCTATATTCAGGGAACTGAATTGGCGTCGTATTTGCAGCATCCCAACCATACGAATTGGTTTATCGAATCCAATACGGGCAAATGCCCGGGCCAGGGAGTCTTTGTCACCCTCTGGCATTTCTGGACCGACCGAGTAACTGAATCAACGGTTATTTTTTATAGGGCATTATTCAAGTTTGAGTCTCCCGTGCAAAGTTCCCCAGGAACAGAAACAGGGGGCGTGGTGTTTCGAATCTGGCAGAATATGACCCTGTGTTTTCGTTCCATAGCATGGGCTTTTCAATACCATACCGTTTACAGCGTCGTCTTCTGTATGTATGCCTTTATAATTTTTTGTGTGGCGGGGGGGGCCATTTGCCGATGTGCAGCCCTGGAATGCGCCAACAATGAAAAACCCGGTTTATTTGAGGCCCTGGAGTTTGTTGGTGAAAAGATATACAGTTTGATTTCGGCACCGCTGATTCCGGCACTGTTGATGGCCGTATTTACTTTGTTTTTAATTCTTTTCGGCCTGGCCGTGAATTTCATTCCCTGGATTGGAGAACTGATCCTTGGAGTGCTTTTGCCCTTTTTGCTGATTTCGGGTGTTTTGATTACACTGCTGCTGGCGGCGTCGATATCCGGTACCGGGCTGATGTTTCCAGCAATCGCATACGAGGGCACAACCGGCCTAGATGCCATCGGACGATCCATCAGCTATGTGCTTAATAAACCCGTATGGATGCTGTTTTATCTGGTGGTTCAAACACTGCTGGGGACATTTTTCTATCTGGTGATGCGGGGGATTTTGTTTGCTGTTTTATGGGTCACCTATCACTCGATCCGCCTGGGCATCCATCAGCCTGAATCCGGCCCCAGCAAGCTGGAACGCATCTGGGCTGAGCCCAGTTTGTTTTATCTGCTCAATGCTCCTGCGGATCCTGCTAACTGGTCTGAGAAAGCAGCCGGCGTTATGATAGGGATTCTGATGCTGGGAATTACCGCCTTGATTGCCGCACTGGTCATCAGCTATATATTTTCCAGCATGACAATCATTTATTCACTGATGCGGCGAAAGGTCGATAAGGTTCCAATTCAAAAGGTCTGGGTCTGCCTGGAATTCATGGGTGAACAGAATCCTCAAAACAATCCGTCATCAGCAGAAACAAGAGCGGGACGTCGCGCAACAGACCGCATTGTCCATTAATCGGGAGTCAAAACGTGCCTGACAAGATTGAAAAACCACTAAAACCCAATCCGCTTATTCTGGATCAAAAGGTATCCAAGGGACTTCTGCAGCATCGCAAGACATTGATCATTCTGGCCCACGTTGCGGCATTCACAGCTGCGCTTGGACTGGCTTTTTTGTTCATGTACAGCATGCAGGTTCTGCGGCGATGGGTGATGTATCCGTTTCCCATTATGCTTGCGTTTGTGCTGCCGATCAAATTGCTTGTTTTTGCCTATTTCAAGCAGTACCGGGGATGGTGGCGTTATGTCGGCGTTTCCGACCTGCTGAAAATCGCCAAGGCATCGCTTATCAGTGCGATTATCCTGGTTGCGGGCTGGTATGCATACGGGCTGTTTGGAGCAAAAATCATCCCCATTTCGGCGATAGAAAAAGTGCGGCAGGAAATAACTGAACTGGAGCAGAAGATTGCGGCCTCGCTGACTGATCAGGAATCCTGGGAGTACAGGTGCAGCCATGCAAATCTGCAGGGGCTTCGCGACCTGCTGGAAGTCAGCCGTATCAATGAGATTTCAGCTCAGCTGGGCAAGGCTCCGGAGAACAGCCAGGAACAGATTTTGCTGCTGAACCGAAAAGGGCAGCTCCGCGATGTGCAGACACGCCTTGAGGGCGTTATCATGCTGGATTTATTCACCACAATTATGCTCCTGTCCGGCATTCGCATGGTGGTTCGCCTTTATCATGAAGAATTCTTTGCAGAAACCCGCGGAACGGCTCGTCGTTATCTGATTGTCGGGGCAGGCAACGCCGGCGAGGCACTCCTTCGCGAAATGATGCGGCGGAAAGATATTCAATATGAAGTTGTCGGATTTGTTGATGATGATACGGCCAAGCAGGGATCGGAAATTCATGGTATTCCCGTGCTGGGCGGCGTGGATCAATTGCCGCAAATCTGCCGTAAACAGGCCGTTGATGAGATTGCGATTGCCATTCCCAGCGCCAACCGCAAGCAGCTCCGACGGGTGGTGCAGGTATGCCAGGGGACCAAGATACGATTCAGCACCGTCCCGTCCCTGACGGATATTGCCTCCGGCAAGCTTCGCGTGTCACAAATGCGTGATGTCGAAATCAACGACTTGCTGGGACGCGAAGAAATCCAGTTGGATATGGAACAAATACGCAGTTTTCTGGCCAATAAGGTTATCCTGGTAACCGGGGCCGGCGGATCCATTGGGTCGGAAATGTGTCGGCAGGTCTGTGCATTCGGCCCAAAGCAATTGCTGCTGCTGGAACAGGCTGAAAATCCCCTGTTTTTTATCGAGCGAGAATTAAACCAGAGTTTTGGTTCCGTGTCTTTAACTCCTGTAATTGCCGATATTACCGACAAAGTACGAATAGAACAATTTTTTGCGGAATATCGCCCCCAGGTTGTGATTCACGCTGCCGCCCATAAACACGTACCGCTGATGGAGCAGAATCCCGGCGAGGCTATCAAGAATAATGTGATCGGCACCCGTACTGTTGCGGACGCGGCAGATGCGTATGGCGCGGAGTGTTTTGTGATGATTTCGACCGACAAAGCCGTCAATCCAACCAGCATCATGGGGTCCTCCAAGCGGGTGGCAGAAATGTATATTCAGGACTTGAACAAGACCAGCAAGACCCATTATGTAACTGTGCGTTTTGGAAATGTGCTGGGGTCGAATGGGTCTGTGGTCCCGATTTTTAAGCAGCAGATAGCCGCGGGAGGGCCTGTGTCGGTCACGCACCCGGACATGCGGCGGTACTTTATGACCATCCCGGAGGCCAGTCAGCTCGTACTTCAGGCAGCAGCCATGGGTGAAGGCGGGGAAATCTTTGTTTTGGATATGGGCGAACCGGTCAAAATTGTGGACCTGGCAAGGGAATTAATTACGCTCAGCGGATTTCGGCCGGGGGAGGATATTGAGATTGAATTTTCCGGTCTGCGTCCCGGGGAAAAACTCTTTGAAGAGCTTTCGATTGAAGGTGAGAATATGCTGCCGACCAAGCACCCCAAGATTGCAGTGTGGAAAAATATCCCCAAGGATCGACAAACACTGCGCACCGGTATCGTAAAACTGCTTGAGGTGGCCCATACCCAGAATCGCTCGCGGATTATCGAAACGCTTAAAGAGCTTGTTCCTGAATTTATCGGACAACAATGAGACCCTGGATGCCTGATAAAAATGGACTTGACAATCCCGGCGAATAGTGTAAAAAATGTGCGAACCAGAAGGGCTTTATTACGTATTTTTTTCTAAAAATGATTCCCGAGGCGGGTGTAACTCGACACAGGTCAAATGTGTCTGGAGGTGTAGTTTTGTTGTTTGAGCAGGATACAGAGACGGTGGCATCCTGGCTTTTGTGACCAAATGAATTCGGAAACGAATCAAAGGAGTATAGAGCATGATTGATGTACAGCGTTTACGCCGAAGTTTTGGCCCCGTCGTGGCCGTGGACGATCTTGTGTTCAAGGTCCAGAAGGGTGACGTGCTGGGCTTTCTGGGGCCCAACGGGGCCGGCAAAAGCACCGCGATGAAGATGCTGGCCTGCTTCCTGAAACCGGACAGCGGTACGGCAACCATCTGCGGGCATGATATTATTACTGACCCCATCGGGGTCCGCCAAAGTATCGGTTATCTGGCAGAAAACGCACCGTCCTATAACGAAATGACGGTCGGCGGTTTTTTGAATTTTGTCTGTGATGCACGCATGATTAAGGGACAGGCCAGAACGAAAGCGCTGGACAGAGTCGTGCCCCTGTGTTCAATAGAATCCGTGTATCACCAGACCATTGAAACCCTGTCCAAGGGCTACCGGCGCAGGGTTGGCCTGGCCCAGGCCCTGATTCACGACCCGCAGGTTCTGATTCTTGACGAACCGACGGACGGTCTGGATCCCAATCAGAAATATGAGGTTCGCAAGCTGATTAACGGGATGGCCAAAGACAAATGCATCATTGTTTCCACGCATATCCTGGAGGAGGTGGAACAGATTTGCACGCGTACGATTATCATCGCCCGAGGCAAAATCCTGGTGGATTCCACCCCGCAGGCGCTCATTGAAAAACATAAATGCAGTCTGGATGAGGTCTTCCGCAAGATCACGTCCACTAAAAAGACCGCGTAGCCCCTAACGAAACGGAGAAAGATGCTATGAACGGTTTTCTATCAGTTTTCAAACGAGAATTAAAAGGCTATTTTGCTACGCCGGTGGCGTATGTATTTCTGGTCATCTTCTTATTTTTTGCAGGCTATCTGCCGTTTAAAGACGGATTCTTTGAAATCCGCCAGGCGGAACTCAGGCTGTTCTTCCAGTGGCTGCCGTGGCTGTTTATCTTTATGGTTCCGGCGGCGGCCATGCGATTGTGGGCCGAAGAACGTAAGAACGGCTCGATCGAATTGCTTTTGACCCTGCCCATCACTATCAATCAGGCGGTTCTGGGCAAATTTTCTGCGGCGTGGGCGTTTCTGGGACTCGCACTGCTGCTGACGTTTCCGCTGCCGGCAACAATTTATTACCTCGGGCATCCCGATACGGGTTTGATTGTATCCGGCTACATCGGGTCTTTCTTGCTGGCAGGTGGGTTTTTGTCGGTTGGTTCGTTTTTTTCGGCTGTCACGAAAAACCAGGTTATCAGTTTTATCTTATCCGCAGCGGCCTGCGGCATTCTGGTCAGTGCCGGGATGCCGACAACGGTCAATTATCTCTCCACCATGCTGCCGGCCAATGTTGTCGGACTGGTTGAAATGATGAGTATTCAGTCTCATTTTGATTCCATCCTTCGCGGGGTAATTGAAATGAAGGATATTGCCTATTTCATTATTCTGATTGTTGCCTGGATCGGTGCGTGCACCGTAGTTCTGGAAGAAAGGAAGGCTGCCTGATGAATCGCACAGTGAAAATTATTATGGCAATCACATTCATTGTCGTGATCGCCGTTTCCCTGGTCAGTATCGTTCATAAACTCGGCAAATCGATGCGTCTGGATATTACCGAGCGTAAACTTTACACGTTGTCGGATGGGACAAAACAGATTCTTGATGGTCTCAAACAACCGATTACCATCAAGCTGTTCTTCAGCAAGACCGCCTCGATGAAGGCCCCTGACCAAATTCGCTTCTATACCAATTATTACACTTTTGTCCGGGCTCTGCTGGAGGAATATGCCGCCCAGTCCGGGGGCAAGGTCAAGCTGGAAATCATCGATCCGCGTCCCTATACCGAAGAGGAAATGGCGGCGATTCGCTACAAACTCAAGCGGTTTACCATCAGCCAGGAAGAAAGCTTCTTTTTTGGCCTGGTGGTTCAGACCCAGTTTGGTGTAACCAAGACCATTGAATTTTTCAGCCCGGATCGACAGAGCTTCGTCGAATACGATATCAGCTACCTGATCGATACCGCCGTTACTCGTCAGAAGACCAGAATCGGCGTGCTCAGTTCGCTGCCGGTCATGGGGGATGACGTGTCCGGGTATATGGCGTATATGATGCGAATGCAGGGCCAGCAGCCTCGTCCGGCCTGGGGCATAATTCGCCAGATGAAGGAAAAATATGAAGTTGTCTCGATCCCTGCCGATACTGACACAATAACCGATGTCGATATGCTGATGGTGATTCACCCCAAAGACCTGGCCGAAAAGACTCAGTTTGCGATTGACCAGTATATACTCAAGGGCAAACGCGCCATGATTTTCATGGACCCGCATTGCGTGGTGGATCGTCCCGATCCGATGCAGGCGCAAACAGGACAGGCTCCATCGACAGAATCCAGCCTGGACAAGCTGCTGAAAGCATGGGGACTGGAGATGCCCAAATTGACGTTTGCCGGGGACCGCACGCTGGCGGTTACGGGGTCTCCTCGGCCCACGGATCGCCCGATGAAGATTATGGGAATCATGAAATTGACTTCCGCTGAACAGTGTTTCAGTGCGGATTCTCCCGTAACGGCAATGCTCAATGAAGTCAGCATCATGTTTCCAGGCGTTTTGAAGAAAATGAATACGGATACAGGCGGAGCGGACATTCAATACACTCCTCTCATGCAAACATCAGCCAAAGGCAATATCTGGAAAGTGGATAGTCCCTATGAAATCATGAGTCCGGATTATGCCGATTTCCTGCGTAAATTCCGCGATGGAACCGAACCGGTTGTGATGGGCTATTCCATCACCGGTAAATTTAAATCTGCGTTCCCGGAAGGTATCGAAGTCGAAGAAAAGACGGAGGATGCCCAGGCAGACAAACCTGAAAACGAGAAAAAACCGCCGGTCATGAAAAAAGTAACGGGTTTGACCGAAGCTGCTGAATCCTGTGCGGTAATGGTTTTTGCCGATGTTGATTTTATCAGCGATATTGTCGCTTACCAGCAGACATTCTTCGGTACAGCGGTCGTCGGCGATAACAGCAATCTGGTGCTCAATGCCCTCGAAGACCTGTCCGGGTCCAGTGCCCTGATGGCGGTTCGCTCGCGGGGCCAGTACAGCCGGCCTTTCATTCGTGTGGATGCCATTGAGGCCGAAGCAGAGGCTAAAACTGCCGACAAAGAGACAGAAATTATTGCTCAGATCAAGGCGTTTGAACAGGAACTGAACCAGAAACTGGCAGCCGTTGATAAAAAAGAAGATGAATTAATCAGCAAAACCATTCTTGAAGAAAAACAGGCCATTGAGCTGAAGCTTCGCGCGAAGGAAAAAGAGCTGCGCGATGTGAAAATGCAGAAAGTCAAGCACATTGAAAGCCTTGGCAACAAGCTGAAAAACCTGTGCACGCTGCCGGGTCCGGCGCTGATTCTTCTGATTGCCGTTGTGCTTGGGCTTCGCCGGAGTTTTATGCGTCGCCATTATGTCAGTCATGCCAGTGATGCGTAATGGAAGGCATGGTATCAAAAGACAAAAACATTAAAATTCAGCCTTGAATCAAACAGGGAGAATCACGATGAATGATAAAAAACTTGCGATATTAGGAGTTGTTGCAGTTGTTTGTGTGGCTGCAGCGATTTTGGTCAGCCGGATGGGAGGTGTCAGCCAAAACACCAGCCTGGTTATTGGGCCGCTGATTGGTGGCGTGGATGTCGATACGATAAACACGATAGCGATTACCGGTGAAAAAGGAACTCAGAAAGTCACTCTGGTCAAATCTGAAAACCGGTTTGTCGTTGCCGAAAAAGAGAACTATCCGGCCAGCACCCGAAAAGTCAATGAACTGGTCAATCAATGTCTTGATATCCGCACCGCCGAGCTGCAGACCGAAGATCCTGCTTTTCATGCTGAGTTGGGGCTTACGGATGAAACCGCCAAAACAACCGTGACCTTCAAAGACAGTGCAGACCAAACCATTGTCGGCCTGCTGGTTTCAGAGAGCAAGCCGGAATCTCAGGAGGTTTTTGTGCGTCAGGCTGCGGACAATAAGGCTTATCTGACGCTGCAGTCGCCCTGGATCTCCAGCCGTCCGCTGGATTATCTGGAGACACAGCTTCTTCAGGTGGATTCCAAGAAGGTCCTTGAAGTCTCTGTGACTGACCCGAATCAGGTCAGTTATACACTTCAGTCGAACAATGGCGGCGATGTAGTCACCCTGGCGGAACTGCCCGCGGGCAAGCAGCTTAAAGGAACAACCTATCGCAGTGTATTCAGCACATTAAGCAGCCTGAACTTCGAGGATGTCATCTCCAAAGATAAAGTCGAGGGCGTAAAATTGGACCACCGTTATATCTGCAAGCTGGATGATTCAACGGTTTATACGCTCAATCTGGGGAAAAAGGATGAGAAGTGGTATCTGAAACTGACTGTTGAATTCACGGATAAATCCGAAGTGGTCAAAGAAAAAGGGGTCGAATCCGAAGAGCAGCTCAAGAAAAAAGAGGCCAAGCTTCTGGCACGTGATGCGGCAGAGGCCTTGGCAAAAAAGACTGCCAACTGGCTGTATGTGATTCCGCAGTATAAAGCGGCGGAATTGACCAAATCACTGAATGAATTGATTGAGGATATTCCTGCAAAGCCAAAGGAGCCTGCAGATCCCAATAAGCCGGTTGAAACGGCAGTTCAGCCGCCAAAAGCATAGAATGACATCCCAGGGGCCTTCTATGGCCCTTTTTTAATGCAATTGAATCAGGATAAACGGACATCACCAAATCGCAGTTGGTCTATCAGTTTTCCGGACGTCCTGGGGGCCGGTGTCTTGGGCTGCGGTTTTCGTGGAGCTTCTTTTTTCTCCATCGGCCGGCCTTCGGGTTTGCCTTGTTTCATTGACAGGCGAATTCGTTTGCGGGCGATATCGACCTCCAGCACCGTAACATGAACCTTTTGGTGGACCTTGACTACATCGGCAGGATCTTTGACAAACCGATCCGCCAGTTCACTGATATGAACCAGCCCGTCCTGGTGAACACCGATGTCAACAAAGACACCGAATGCCGTAATATTGGTCACAATACCGGGCAGTTTCATGCCGGCAGTGAGGTCTTCGATTTTCGTGATTCCATCGGCAAACTTGAACTGTTCGAATTGCTTGCGGGGATCCCGGCCCGGTTTGGCCAGTTCCTGCATAATATCATTTAAGGTTTCAAGGCCAATGGTGTCTGTTTTATATTTGTCCATTTTAATTTTGGACCGCAGCGCTCCATCTTCCATAAGCTGTTTGACGGAACAATTTAAATCTGAAGCCATTCGATCCACAATCGGATAGCTTTCCGGGTGCACAGCACTGGCGTCCAGCGGATTTTCAGCATTGCGAATGCGCAGGAATCCAGCCGCTTGTTCAAATGCCTTGGCACCCAGACGCGGCACCCGGGTCAAGCACTGCCGGCTCTGGAATGGGCCGTTCTCGTTGCGATATTCGACAATTTTCTGGGCTAAAGCGGGCCCGAGGCCGGATACGTACATCAGTAACTGTTTGGAGGCGGTATTGACTTCCACGCCGACGTTGTTGACGCAGCTGATAACCACATCGTCCAGAGACTGTTTGAGCATGGTCTGGTCGACATCATGCTGGTACTGACCGACACCGATGGATTTCGGGTCGATTTTAACCAGTTCGGCCAGCGGATCCATCAGCCGGCGCCCGATGGACACCGCCCCGCGAACGGTCAGGTCGTAGTCGGAGAATTCTTCCCTTGCTGCTTCCGAGGCAGAATAAACCGACGCGCCGCTTTCATTGACCATGATTATGATGATATTTTTGTCCAATTCAAGCACACGGACAAAATCTTCGGTTTCTCGTCCGGCTGTGCCGTTGCCAATGGCGATGGCTTCTATCTGGTATTGCCGGCACCACAAACGGATGCGTTCAGCCTCACGTTTTGCAGCTTGTTCGCCATTGTGCGGGAAAATGACATCATTGCCCAGCAGTTTGCCCTGCTTGTCCAGAAAGACGACCTTACAGCCGGTACGATAACCCGGATCGATTGCCAGGACGTTCTTCTGG
>JAFGQP010000174.1 GCA_016935635.1 Sedimentisphaerales bacterium | reverse complement strand
CCCATTTACCGGCTTCACCGTTCTGTGCTGGACCGGTTGTATTAAAGTCTTCCGCCAAGCCCTGATCCCAGCGGCATTTGCCGGCAGTCCCAAAGGTTCAGAGAAAGTATGAAACGATCAGGCTATGTCAAGGATATTCTTTGTTCCAATTGGGATAGTTACTCTTGGAGGCTTGGCATTCCGCATTCCAGCCAGTGCTGAGCGAAAATAGCAAAGTCCGGCAGGTCCACCCTCGAATTCCGTGTAAAATCACCAATGGGGAAATATCCAATTGTCATGTCATACAGCGTCGGTGTCTGGCCGTTGGCAGGCATCTGCATGGTAACCGTGACTTCCAGATATTGGCCGTCGGGAGTATTTTCAAGGGGCAATCCATTCTCGACAAGCTCAGTGGGTGACCAGGTGATCCGGTTCTGAGAGCTTCGGACTTCGACGGTCATGCCGCTGCCCTGGGGAACATCCGCCGTCCAGAGTATCCGGCCCCAGTCGGTCTGCGGCGAATGGGAGTTATGAATCAGCCGCCATGTGCCGACTCGGGTGGTTACCGTTTGTGAGATGATACCGGTCATATCGCTGTATCCATAATGTTTTGTCCCGATGAGACGTTTGGATATCTCAACGGAATTGGAGGCAGGATTAATCCGGTGAATATATTCATCCCCGTTATCGACCGCCCAGATTTTCCCCTGCTGGTCGATGGCAACGCCTGTCGGGCTGGCTCCAACGGGAACGATTGTCTTTTGAATTCCATTCGGGTCAAATCGTACCACCAGATTCGACGGTTCACTGGCAAACCAGACATCACCATCCGCAGAGACCGCACCGCCTTTCATGGAGTAGGTGGTATCCCGGGTCCACAGCAGGGTTTTGGTGTATGTATCGATCAGCGTTATCTTATTGGACTGCCAGCCTGAAATATAGAGTTTCCCCTCCTGATTCAGGGCAAGGCCATAACAATGATGTCCCAGCGGAATGGTCCCGAAGCTGTCATCGGCAGAGTCAAGCCACAGAACATGGTTTTTGTCGTTGCCGGAAGACCATAAAATCCCCTGTGAATCCAGCACCGCTCCATAGGACGTGTGATTGACGCCGGACACATCGATGGTCCTGGCGAGGGTCCCATTGGACAGGACATAATAGAATTTTTTCGTATTGTAAGTACCCAGCCAGACATTGTTGTTTTCATCCACGGCAACGCCGCGAAGCCCGGGTGTCCAGTAATCATTGGCATAGGCCCCGGCGTAGCTCCCCGGCACATAGATTCCTTCCTTGCCTGCGACAAGAATGACCTCGTAGAGGACGCATTCATCCTGTCCCCAGGGCAGCATCTCGGCTCCGGTAATATCGCCGTCGTTATTCAGGTCGCGGCTGGTATCCGCGACGCCGTTGCCGTTGCGGTCGATGAAATTGCCTCGTTCCAGCAGACCGATTTTGACGGCACTGCTGGTCTGGCGATTGGCAACCCAGCAGTTGCCCTGCAGGTCCACGGTCGTTCGGGAACAATTGCCGCTGCTGTCGGGGCCGGTATGATAGCGTCCCAGTTCTCGGCCCGTAATCGTGTCCACTTTGGAAACGGTTGCTTCATTGCTGTTGGGAATCCAGATATAAGGCAGTATGCTTCCCTGTTCGGCAATCACAAGCTGCCCGGACTGGGGGGTGTATGTCAGGCCGATCAAGTCGCCTTCGTCAAAATCCGCATCCTCGGTATAAAAGCCCGGTGTCGGAATCTGCATATTCGCTGCAACCTGCGTAACCATTCGCACATCATCTGAAATGTCCGGTTTGGAAAACGACACCGCGGCCAGATCGACAGATAGACTTTGCCCGGCAGGGATTCCCTCAAGCGAGGTGACGATAACGCGCAGATCATAGTAGCCTCCGCTGTAAAGAACCGGAGTCGTATACCCGCCGGCAGTCACTTCCGAGGTAATATCCATACCGCCCGGGGTCTGGTACTGAATCGTCCAATAGCCTGAGCCTGCCGGACCTGTCAGGATTAATTTATCGGGCAGTGTATTGTCATTTTCAATACGGACATCGAAGATTTGCGTCGATTCTGTGGGAGTCTTGACTGTAACGGTCTGGCCGGTCAGAGTCGAGTAAACATTGTCTCCTTTGTAGGTAAACATGGTATCTGTTTTGGCCTGAGCATCCGGGCGGGCGCCGGCAAATTTATCGATCTGAACCCATTGCGGATTATTGACCAGCATTCCTTGATGCGCATGACCGCTGTTGTCCGTCGTGGTGGTCCCGCTGCCCTCGTCCAGATTCCATGCCGCAGACAGCCCGATTTCGGTGCCGTTTAATGGCGTAACCATGGTTTCCTGAATCTCAGCCTGAGTCAGGGCGCGATCCCAGATGCGCACCTCGTCAATTAGTCCTTTAAAAAAGCGATTTAAATCGTATTGTCTGCCGATGCACCAGGGATCCGCATAATTAATACCGCCGGACCAGCTATTGCCGGTACCCGCGACAAGCAATCCATTGTAATAGAATTTGGGGTCCTCGCCGGCCTTGCGGGTTACGGCAATGTGAATCCATTGACTGACGGGGATATAAGCATTGGAATTGGCGGAATGCCAGCCGTTATAGCCAATCTGAAAATGAATATGCCTGCGAAGGGCGGTCTGGCCGTCCGGATTGAGGCGATTATCAAATTGTATTCCGATCCCGGTCCCGTCGCTGTCGCTTTGGCAGGTAATAATACCGCCCAGATCGTTAGAAAACTCCGGACATTGAATCCAGGCTTCCAGTGTAATTTCATTTTGCGGCTGCAGGGCTGTCTGGAGCAGGCCGCAGTTGACATATTGATCGGAGCCGTTGAATAACAATGCATAATCAGCCCCGAATGCACACGTACAGGGCAACAGTAACGACAGGGCCAGGCCAAAGACTTTGTAGATTGACATAACCATTCTCCTCGAAGATATCCTGCTTAATTCAATCCATTTGGATTCCGGCTGTCTCCTTACAGCCTTTATTTTAAAATCGGATGTTGAAACATCTTACTTTACCAGTATTGTCCTATTATATACCTATCCAATCCATTAATTCAATAAATTTTATTCGGTCCTGTCGTATGATAAGTCATGGCAAGGGATTACCTCTGTAATTTTGACCGCAATGTCTCAAAACAGGTCAACAAAAATTTTTCATTTAGCCCAGCTTCATTGGCCCGGAGCAGGGGCGGCCGCCTGCCAGTTGGCAGCGTCATTGCCGTAATCAGAACCCCTGATTCGCTGCAGGCTTTGGCCGTTTCCGTCGGGATCCGTCGGCCACGGGAGCTCGTCATTATAATTGACCTGGTCCATGCGGATCCAGGATCGCTGCCGGCCGTATAATTGTTCACCTGGTTTACAGAGTGTTACCTTCTCACCGCCGTTGCTTAAACGAGTTTCATTGGCGAAGGGCCCCAAAATCTGTACGCCTGACGGTAGATTGCCGTAATAGGCGTCCAATGCGGAGGGATTTTCGGCGATAATCAAAAAATCGCCGGGCTTTATGGATGTGCCGCTCGGAAAGACATAGTCAATCCCCTCGGTAAAGGACCAGGATACAAGTTGATTCTCGAAGACTCCTGGGGCTGTTTCGGTTGCACTTTGATTCTCCAGATAGACGGTTTCATCGGACATGTTATGCAGTTCGATATACTCGCCGCCGTTATTGCCGAGGGCGGGATTGTACTGGATTTCAGAAACTACGATCGGACCGACGGCGGGATATGCATTCGCCGCTAGAGGGGTTGCCGAACTGAGTGCGACAAAGTCCATATTCGCAGTACTGGTACTATAGCGTCCCAAGGTTACGTCGCGTTCGGAGGCGTCATAATCCTGCGATGTCTGATAGCCGGTAATCCGGCCGCCGGCACCGGCCGTCAGGTATAGCGTTTCACCGTTCTCGCTCAATGCAAAGGCGTCCCCGAAATGTGCGTTTTCGTACAGGACCACGTAGCCCCCGGCGGGGATTTCCATATCCGCAGGAATGGTATACAGCGTCAAATTCAGGTCGTCATCGCTGAGGAACCAGCCGCCGATTGAAATGGAATGCCCCGTCGTATTGTGCAGCTCAATCCAGTCGGGCAGAGTGTCGTGAGAATGGGCCAGTATCTCATTGATTACGACGGCGCCGGGAGCGAGTCCGATTTCATCATTTCCCGGACTGCCGCCGACGATCGTGCTGGGACGCCAGTTTTGTTTTTGGTTCCACAACACGGGATCGGCGGTCGGATCAACAATCGTCAGTGAAAAACCATTGCCGTCAGTCAGCGGGTACCAGCCGTCTTTGTAAGTAAAAAGCTGGATCGTCTGGCCGATGGCGTCATTAAGCTGGATTTTATCTTCATCGTTATCCAGGGATCCCTCTTCCCACTGGACGACCGGCACCCCGGATGGAAGGTTCGTGTAATACGTCTCAAAAGCGGTCTTGTTTCGGACCAGCAGCGCAAAGCCGCCAGGGGCGACTTCGATATCATTGAATGTGTGATGAATACCGCGGGTAAAACCGGCCAGATTCAGATTGATCATTTCGGTGCCGATATTTTTCAGTTCGACAAACTCGTGGTTTGGATCGGCGGTATGATACATGATTTCCGTGATCCGCAGGTTGTCCGCGACCGGCCCGACACCGATTGCTGCTTCGGTTGCCGCACTCCATTCACCGGCGGATGAAAAGATACGGGACTTCAATTGAGTGCTCCGGGTTAGTTGAATAGGACCAGTGTATTTCACAGCATTGGGGGACAGTCTGGGGGTTGTCCCGCTGTTACCTAAGTCCTGTAACTCGACGGATATTAAAAAGTCGGAACTATTTTTTGTTGCATTCAGGGCATGTATCGCCAGGATATTATCACCGGCCACAAGTGCGCCAATATGCTGCGAAATATCAAATGAATCCCATGCCTGTGAAGCCTCGTACCCTGCATCCGAATCCGAATTCCATTGGGGGGTACCCGCGAAGTTAACACGCTGAACCTCGATTCCGTTGAGATATGCGATAAATCCATCATCGTACCGCATTCTTAACTCCAGGCTGCCATAACCGGGCAATTTTTCGCCATCCACAATAAACGGAACGCGGACATAGCATGTCGTATTGGTGCCGTACATCGCTGATTCAATGTCGATCCCAATATAGCTTTCATATCCTGAACTTCTTTCGTAACCAACACCTCCGCTGCCGCTGATCCAGGCGGAATCATCATAGGGTTCGCTGCCCCCGCGCCACCCGGTACCAATATCTCCAGCGGGAATATGTACCGTTTTTGCGGTGTATTCGGTGATAAATTTCACCCCTGTGACATCCGTGGAGCCGCCTAGCCGCGGATCATTCCCGTCGAGCATATAATAGAGGGTGCCGTTGTTGTCAGGAGTGGTCATCGACAGCCACTCGCCCGCAGAGGCATACCCTGTATAACGACTGAAGACCGGCGGAGCCGTCTGCGGGTAAATACCGTCGTCCTCGAAGAAGCCAAGGACGATTTCTCCCCGCTGAGGGAAAAAGGTATTGAACAGCCACTGCTGGTCAGACTGCCACTTGGCCGGTGTCAGCGGTATCGATTCCCAGGCATCTCCCCAGCGGGCGGATTCCGGTCCCAGGGCGGCGGCGACGCAGTTCAACTGTGCCAGGTAAGCCGCCGCCGCGTTTTGCGGATTCAGGACACCGTCATTATGCAGGTGCTTATGGAGCCGGTCGGCCACCAGCAGCCGGAAATCTTCATTCGCAATTAAATAGGAATACAAGGTTCCGGCACCGCCGATGCCGGTATTAAATTGATTGAGCTTGTTATAGTAAAGCCGGTCGCTCATCAGGCAGGCCTCCGAATCCCAGCAGTAAAATCGGAAAACAGCGCCGGGTTCACGCCGTCGGCAGGCATAATAGTTCCAGCCCGGCCAGTCGCTGATGGCCGAGTAAATATTGAGAATGACATAGTCAGCCAGATTGGTCACGTCCAGGTACGCTTGTATCTGCTGGTACGCCTGGGGATTACTGATACTGCCGTACATTCCGTTGCCTGAGGCGATAGCTTTCATCGTGTTCCATGCATCGGCCGTGCCGTCGCGAAGGGATTCAAAACTGGAAATGCAGTCATACTCCTCCTTTTCGCCGCCGTGGTAGGACGCCGCAAACGACGCGTTGGGCCGTTCAACCACCTCGAAAATACCCCAGTACAAACCGTTCAGGTATAAATGGACCCATCGCCCGTGGACCGATGCGTGCCCCATCCGACGCTGAATCTCACGGTGCCAGCCGTCACTGGCATACAAGCCCATATTGCGAAAATAAGACTGCGCTGTCAGCCATGAGTCATGACAGGGGCTCCGTACGATAAGCTGATCGAATTCGTCGATCTCTGAATCCGGGAATAACTTGTAATTCAACTTCGGCGGGCCATAGGGACGGCTGAAAATCAACCGGAAATTATGTTTTGGCGATTCAAAGGCATTGCGGCTGTATCCTCCCTGAAGTCGGATGGCGCAGTCCACCTGAAAAAGATTCCCGTCATTCGGGTCAATCATTTCAACGGATGCCGTGCGTTCCCAAAGCTCACCTTCCTGGTTGGAATTGGCATAAATACCGTCCTCGATGCCGAACAAATCATCCACATCCATCACAATCGACATACTCGGCAATGCCTGGAGGTCTGATATGTACGTGTCCCGGTACACATCATCAAACAGGTTGGCCGGCCCGATCACATCCTGGTCGATGTCATAATCCAGCGGATAGAGGGAATCATACGTCTGTGCGGGATATCTGAACGGCCGGCTCTGAGTCCAAAAATCCTCAAGAAACAGATAGGTCTGTGTATCCGTATTGGTGGCGATTAAACCAGGTTTGAACGCCCGTGCCCTCAGACAGGTGGTTTTGGAAAAGGTCAGCGGGCCGGTGTAGTCGATCCCATTGGTTTCGGTGGGCATACTGCCGTCCGTGGTATAGCGTATCACGGCATTTGGCGTCTCCGTGGTTACCGCCACATCAAAAGACGTCGTGTAAAAACCCCGATGTTGACTGAATTGGGTATCGGCGACAAAACCGTCGGACGAGAATCCGTTTGTAGCTTCCGGCGTCGGCGTCTCAAAATAGCCGGTCTCAAGGGTTTGCAGTTCCAGGCCGTAAGAGTAATTGGTCTTTTGTGCCGGGAAGCCTCGCCAGGCATGTGAAATCGTTTCCCCGTCCGGGTGAACGACGGCTATATCCTCCCCTTCAGCGCCCAAACTGAAGGTCGTATGCAGGTAGCCCAGGGCATCGACATAGGAAGTCACTGCCTGGCCGGATGCGAAAACCACCAGGTAACGTCCGGACTCCAACACGACCGAAGGAAATCGCCATTTGTTTAATACGTTCAGGTCGTCCGTCAGGTACCAGCCGTCCAGGTCGATGTCGACGGGACCGGCGTTATAGAGTTCGATCCAGTCAGGATCGGCTTCCAGGCCGTTGACCGTGGTCACGAAACTGTTGTCGTTACTGGCCATAAACTCCGTGATGAGAATCGGGCCCTGCTGCCAGAGCTCTGAAAACACAGACAGATCATCCAGATCCGTCCTTCCCGGATCAGCGGTCTTCCCGGTCAATCCGGTCAGATCCGTGCTGCTGCAGAAGTCACCGGGTGTGCAGTCTTTGACCCACTCCTGTGCAATGAAAAGCAGGTCATCCAAATTCACATAGCCGTCGCTGGAAAAATCACCCAGCCGGTCGTTATCCAGAACCAATACCCCAAGTTCCACAGAAAACCCATCAAATGTCGGATCGCCGCTTGAGACGGCATGCGTCAATACGGAGGTCTGAGCTCCTTCGATGATTAGATTATCAACTGCCGAGACGGTTACAGTTTGCGGAGTATTCCAGTTCGAATCCGTGAAGGTCAGGGACGTTGGATGTGTCAGCGTCCGTCCATCATGGGTAACCGTAACAGTGACATTGCTGCTGGGTCGGGCCCTCAGCACTATCTGGTAGGTATCCGCAACCCCAGCTTCCGAAACAACCGTACTTTCTTCTGTTTCTTCCAGGGTGAAGGGAAATGCCAGGGCCTGAATTTGCGTTTCGGAAAGCGCCGTATCATAAACCTGAATCCGGGCAATCGAACCCGAGAACCAGAGCACACGGGTTGTTTCATTGCTTTCGATCGAACATCCCAGGTAGAACAATCCATCCGGCCACAGATTCAGCGTTTTGTATTCAATGGCGTTGCGCTGGCCGTTCACATAAACTGTTTCCAGGCTTCCCGGGCCGCCCTGATAGGTCACGGCGATATGATGCCACTGGCCTGATGCAGGAATACCGCTGTCAAAGCCCATGTCGTCGCCGGCCCAATGGGTCACGGCGCCGAATAACGAATTCGTACCATAGTTTAACTGCGCACAGCGTGAGGTTGTCCCGCGTTTGGCCCAGTTGACCATACATTCTTCATTGGCGACCGATGGATTATAAGCCCAGACGGCCACCGTATAGGAATTGTTGCCGGTAATTTCGTCGGGTACGCTGAAAGCAGACACGAAGTTGTCGTTTCCATCGAAAGTTACGGTTTTTCGACCGTCAACATCCTCAACCTTCGGATTGCCTGAACTTATGAAAGATCCGCCCAGAGTTCCCGCATTCGGCCAGGCGTTGACATACCCATATGGCAGATTTCCGGCATCCAAGTCTACGATCAGATCCGCCTTACAAAACGAATGAAATACGCACAGAAGGACAAGGAACATCCATGCTGACATGTAACGCTGGATTTGGGATTGCATCATCAACACCCTTTTTATAGTAAAAAACGGTCGAAATTACCTGTAATTTACAGTTATTGATCCCTGTTCTCTTCCTGAGCAAATAAATGAGTCCAGTACCACTAGATAATGACTCAAAAAACCGCAAAACTGAAAAAAAAACGGCTAATATTTATAGAAAACCAGGGAAATTTATTACAAAAAACCCTAAAAGCAGCCAGTGCTACCGATAACCGGCAGCACGAGATTTATCCGGGCAAAATGTAAAACGATGGTAAGGCCTGAATGCAGACAGCGATTAAGGATAACTCGACGTCAGACAACATCCGTTCCTTCGTTGCTCACTGGATGATGGGCAAGAGGCTGTTTATGAATGCCGGGGTAATTATCCGAGTTTTTATGTTTATAATACCATGATTGTCGATACAATAATCGAACATTAAAAAACCTGTTCTATGGAGCCGAT
>JAFGQP010000017.1 GCA_016935635.1 Sedimentisphaerales bacterium | reverse complement strand
ACTCCAAATAAACAGGGTTTCGAGTTTGAATTACTGCCGGTATTGTAGGGTAAAATGCATCGCTTTACAAGGGCAACCTGGCAGAGAAGTCTATGTCGTCGCCTGGATGATCGGCGTCACGCAATAGATGTAAACCAGCGGCTCGGTGCCGGTATTTTTAATATTATGCAGCGTATGCGGCGGCACGTAGAGAATCTTCCCATAGCCGACAGGAATAGTCTGACTTTGGTCTTGTCCCAGATACGACGTTCCCTGACCGGCCAGGAAAACCAGTTGTTCCTCGTGAGCATTGGTTGAATGCTGGCCGCAGTCCTGTCCCGGCAGCAAATACACCCGCCCGGACCGCATTCCGCAGGTTTGTGGAGCGCCTCGCAGCAGGGGTTGATAGTCCTGGGTCTGAATTAAATCGATAGTAAATGCCTTGCTGTCCATGCTAAAATCCTCTAAGTCTTTGTTTTATATGATATTATAAAATCTTTCGCGGGGCGTTATTATAACGGATTTATGCTTGACTGCGTAGCAAATTCCTGATATTTTTATGCGCAGTAGCAAAAAAGGTAAAATCGTATGCGCATTAAAGCCAACAACTTCAAATCCGAGGATGGTTCGATGAAAATGGCGATATTTTTTTCTATCTTAACATGTCTGTCTTCAAATCTGATTTATGCCGAAGAAATAACGATAGCGGAAATTACTCATCGTCAATTGCAGGCCGTTAATGCCAACGGGGTCGGAACCTATTCGGCCACAGATAAGGTCGTTTTCGAGGGTATCGTCCTGAATTCCCCGGAAGAGATACTCAATCCCGCCCCCGGTGCAGGCTTCATGGGCGGCCAGTGGCAGGTCTATATTCAGGGTGAAGGGGATGACCATGCCGGCACAGCCGTCTGGCTGGGCCAGTATTACAGTAAAGTCACCAGTTCCGATGATTACACCGATGCCGAATTGTTGGATGAACTAAGGCGCATCAATACCGACCCCAATACCGGCTATGTCTTTACTCCCGGCGACCGCGTTCGTGTGACCGGCTGGTATAAGTTCTACAAAGGCAAGATCAATTGCAATGAACAGCATGACAAAAATCCCTTCAAGGATTTCACAGTCGAATTGGTCAAGCCCGCAGTCGGCCTGCCTGCCGCAGAAGCCGTCACGCTGGACCAGTTGAAAGACTCAAACGACTTTTATATTTTTGACCCCAATCGTCTGGACGGCCCCGAATATTATCAGGGCTGCCTTGTCCGTCTTGAGAATGTAACCATCGCTGACCCCGAAAACTGGGGCCCGAATAAAACCGTTACTGTGACCGATGGCCTGGGCAGAACGTTTCCGGTTCTGCTGGGTATTGGCGATGGTTTCTCGCGTTATGCCTGCCCCACAGGCGTCATCGATGTAGTCGGTATTATGGACCAGGAAAGCACAAGTTATAACGTGTGCAGGGATGGCTATCGTGTCTGGGTGACCAATTACGATGGCAACGGGCTGGTGCTGACCCACCGCGGATACAAGCGCGGCAACCTGCCGGGCGATATCAATGGTGATTTCAAAGTGGATATAATCGACTTTGCCGAACTGGCCGGCAATTGGTTGAAATGTACGCCGGGTTTGTGTCACTAATCCGCCCCGGTTTATCAATGTAATAAAAAAGAGTTGCGGCCGCAGGCACGCCGCCGGGAGTCGTAAGGATGACCGCAAAAAAAGGATTTACGTTAATCGAGCTGCTGGTGGTAATAGCCATCGTCGGCTTGCTGATTGCGATTGTTATGCCGTCGCTGAATCGTGCCCGCCTGCAGGCCAAAATCCTGAGTACCAACTCGGATTTACGGCAGATTGCCCTGGCTCTGGAGTGTTACCAGACCGAGCACCGCAAGTATCCGCCCACCCGTGAAGACTGCGGCACAGGTTCTCTGAAAGACCATTTGTTTCAGCTTCCCCCGGAACTGACCCGGGGCGATTATCTGCCCGCCAAAAGCCCTGAGGAGGCCATGAGTGCCGCCATGGAAGACCGATTTCATCCCGGACGCACCTATAAATACCGCAGTGTCGGCGAATGCGTTCGCGACCGGGATATCATTGATAAATGGACCCAGGCCCGGCTGTGGACCCCGAATGGGTTTCCCGCCGCCAGCAGCCTCGAAACAGACAAGGGCCAATGGCACAGCGACATCGAGTCATCTCCCATCAAATGGGTGGTGTTCAGTGTCGGCCCGAATTTCGATGAAGACTGGCTTTTGCGGACCGCCGCCAATCGTTATCCGGTGCCAAAAGAGCTTTGGTTCAATCACACGCAGCGCAAGGGCTTTCTGGTTCGAATGCGTCTGAAAAACGGAAGTGAAATCGGCTCCTTTGAGGGCAATCCATGAAGACGACCAGGGCTTCGGCAGCAGGGGTGATGATTGTTGCGATGCTGGTGTGTCTGGGGGGATGCAAAAAGACCACGCCGACCTCGGCAGGGCGGGCCGAGATCGCCGTGGCCAATTCCTATCTTGGAGCCATTGTGAGGGATCTTTGCGGCCAGACTACGCCGGTGTTTGATCTGGCCCCGCCGGGCATGTGTCCGGGGCATTTCGATATGACTCCCTCGCAGGCATCGCGATTATATCAGGCCAGTGTGCTGCTGGTCTTTGATTTTCAAAGCAATGTGGCCAGAGTTTTTGACCGCAAGGCGGCCAATGCCCCAACGGTGATTACTCTCAAACCCGGCCCCGGGATGTGTATCCCCCAGACCTATCTGACGATGGTGGCCCAAACAGCCGAGGCCCTCGGCAAACTCTATCCGGACAAACAGGAACAGTTCCAGCAGCGGCAGGCTGAAATTAAGGAACGTTTGGCACAGCTTGAGCAGAATATAAAAGTCCGCATCGAACAGGCGGGATTGACCGGCCTTAACGTGCTGACCTCACGCCATCAGGCCGAGTTTGTCCGCTGGCTGGGATTGAATCCCGTCGATACCTTCGCCGGAAGCGACACCGAAACCGCCGCTCAAATCAATCAGAACCTGGTCAATACCGGCCGCAAGCCTGTCGCCCTGATTATCGCCAATCAGCAGGAGGGCACGCAGCTTGCCGAAGCGATGGCGGGGCATCTGGCAATCAAAATGGCCGTCTTCAGCAATTTCCCGCAGGGCGATGCAAGCCCTGCGTTTGATACGCTTGTGACTGATAATATTAATGCCCTTGCCGAGGCAGTCCGCTGATGGCCGGGGTTAGTCTGGATGTCAGCGGGGTCAAGGTTGTCCGCTCTTCGCGCACAATTCTTGATATCCAGCGGCTGCAAATTCCTGCCGGCCAGTTTGTGCATATCATCGGCACCAACGGCGCCGGCAAGACTACTTTGATGAAAATCCTGTGCGGCCTGCTTGCCCCCGACACCGGTCATATACATTTTGGCTCAACCTGCATGACGGCCTTAAACTCCTGGAGTAAAAGCAATCTCCGCAGGCACATCGGTTATATTCCCCAGTCTGCCGAATACAACAGCCACCTGCCGTTTACCGTCCGCGAAGTTGCCGCGATGGGACGCAGCAGTGTCAGGCCGCTGCTGACACGCCTGAACCGCAGCGATTACGCGATCGTGGACCAATGGCTCCAGGCCGTCGGTCTGGGGGACCGCAGCGGGCAAACCTTTAGCAGCCTGTCCGGCGGTGAACAGCAGAAGGTCTTGATTGCCCGTGCGATGGCTCAGCAGCCCTCGGTCCTGATGCTCGACGAGCCGACCTCCAGTCTTGATATCAACTGGAAGCTGCAGATTATCGACCTGATCCGACGTCTGACGGCCAAACTGAATCTGACGACGGTGATGATATCTCATGATATTCAGTCGCTGCTGCGAAAAGAGGACCGCACCGTCCTGCTCCATGCCGGGCGGGTAGCTATCGATGGTCTGGCCCAGACGGTGTTTGAGTCCAGCCTGGTAAGGGATATCTACCCCGGCCTGACGCCCCAGTGGAACAACAGCCCCGACTCATCCCCCGGAGGCGATTAACCGATGGATTCATTCTTCTATACGATTATTCTGGCCGGTGCGGTGGCCGGAGCCTCGACCGGATTTCTCGGGGTTTATCTGGTTGGAATGCGTATCCCCTTTATCGGCATCTGCATCTCACATGCCGCAATGGCCGGAACTATCCTTGCGGTGCTGCTCGGGGTGAACCCGGTTTTTGGGGCGATGGCATTGTCGGTGCTGACGGCGACGTCGATGGCCGCAATCCCTCCCGAAAAATCCCGCCTGGACACTAACGCCGGACTTGCGATTCTGTTTTCCCTGATGCTGGGCCTGACGTTTCTGGGTATGGGTCTGGTCAAGGACAGCCGCAATGAAATCCTCGGCCTGCTATGGGGCAACATCCTGTTTGTCAGCGGCGAGTCGGTCATGGTGATTGTCGCAACCGCCATTGTGCTGGCGGTCTTTGCAATGCTGTTCAACAAGGAATTGAAGGTCATTCTGTTCAGTCGCCAGATTGCCGCTGCTACCGGGGTGCACAGCGGGCTGGTGTACGGCCTGTTCCTGGCCCTGTGCGGCCTGATTATCTCCATCAACATCAAGCTCATCGGCGGCATGATGATCTTCAGTCTCATCACCAATCCCGCTGCTGCGGCCTATCAGCTTTGCCGCGGGCATCGCTCGCTCGTCCTGACGGCGACGGTGTTCGGGATGCTGTCGGCGGTCATCGGTTTCGGCATTTCATTCTATCTGGATTTGCCGACGGGTGCCTGCATTGTCCTGGTCAGCACGGCGATCTTTGGCTTGTCGCTGCTGGCCCGTCGGTTTCGGCAGGGTGACTGAGCCGTTTTAGAACAGCCCCCGCACCTTGCCGGTCTTGACATCCACATCAATGCGACGGAAGGCCGGATCGGAAGCCGTCCCGGGCATCAGCTTGATATCCCCGGCAATCGGCACCACATAGCCTCCGCCTTCATAGACCATGACATCCCGAATCGGCAGTTCCCAGCCGGTCGGCCGGCCTTTTAAATCCGGATCATGCGACAGGCTCAGGTGGGTTTTGACCATACAGGTTCCCAGTGAGCGGATGTGCGGCTGGGCATCGAGCATTTTAATTTTGGCCAGCGCCTTTTCGGAATAAGTGACACCCTTTGCGCCGTAAATCTCTGTGGCAATCAATTCGATGCGCTGTCTGAGCGGCATATTCAGCGAGTATAAATATTCAAACTCGTGTTCTTCCTGAGCGATTGCCGCGACCTTCTCGGCCAGTTCGATAGCACCTTCACCGCCTCGCAGCCAGTGGTCCGACACTGCCGCCTCCGCCCCGGCCCGTTCGGCGATTGACCGCACCAACTTGAGTTCTGCTTCGGTATCGGTGTAGAATTTGTTGATGCACACCACCGGGCGAATGCCGGATCTGCGAACGATGTCGATATGGGCGACGAGGTTCTCGCAGCCTTTTTCCAGCAGGGCGAGGTTTTCCTGCTTATATTCCGGCGCCAGCGGGGCTCCGGGTTTGACGGCCGGGCCGCCGCCGTGCATCTTCAATGCCCGCACGGTGCAGACCAATACCACCGCGTGCGGCTTGAGCCCGGACATCCGGCATTTGAGATTCCAGAATTTCTCAAAGCCGATATCGGCGGCAAATCCGCTTTCGGTTACGACGTATTCATTCAGCCGCGTGGCCACCAGGTCTGCGATGATGCTGCTTTGCCCGATGGAGATGTTGGCAAATGGGCCGGCATGAACCAGAATCGGCTGGCCCTCGATGGTCTGCACAAGGTTGGGATTGAGTGCATCAACCATCCAGGCCGTCATGGCTCCATCGACCTCCAGGTCGCGGGTCGTTACGGGATTGCCCTGTTTATCGTAGGCGACGACAATTTTGGCCATCCGCCACCGCAGGTCGGCCAGGTCTTTGGACACCGCCAGGATTGCCATCACTTCGCTCGATACGGAAATCTGGGCGCCGGATTCCATCTCGACGCCGTCCATCTTGCCGCCCCGGCCAATCACGATATTCCGCATCGCCTGGGCACAGAAATCAATCGCCCATTTGATCTGGACGTTATTGGGGTCGATGTCCAGCCGGCGGAGACCAATCTTGGCCAGCTTGGCATCGTCATAGTTCGCCTCGTGCTGCATCCGCGAAGTCAGCGCCACCATCGACAGGTTGTGAGCGTTGGTCACGCATTCGATATCGCCGGTCAGGCGAATCGAAAACGGCACCATCGGGATACATTGCGACAGGCCGCCGCCGGCCGCGGAGCCTTTGATGTTGAAAGTCGGGCCGCCGCTGGGCTGGCGAATCGTGCCGCAGACGCGCTTGCCGAGCTTGCCCAGACCCTGCACCAGGCCGATGGTGGTGGTGGTCTTGCCCTCACCCAGCGGGGTGGGGGTGATGGCCGTCACGTCGACATACCGGCCGGTGGGGGCGTACCGCAGCCGCTCCAAGACCTTGGCGTAGTCAATCTTGGCCAGCTTCTCGCCCATCGGCAGCAGCTCTCCGTAGGCCAGCCCGAGGTCGCGGGCAAGCTGGTACAGGGGCTTCATATTCTCTTCGGCCAGCTCGGCGATTTCCCAATCCTTCAGCTTGGTTGGATCCAGTTTGGTCATTCTATGTCCTTATAATAGACAGGAATATACTGATAAGTTGCGGCTACGCCTCTTACGCTACCCTTTGTATCGTTTAAATCGCCTGATGACTATCATAAGTCGATGTTTTTTTGATACTTTTTTGCTGATATTGAGTATCCAGAAGCTATTTTATGCCCCAAAGCCCCCCCAATTGAGCCAGTGTCCTGCCACCCACCCAATTTTCCCCCTTCCCATCCATAAGTCCTATTCGCCCCATCCGTCCTATGAACAACGTCCCCGTGTGAAATTACAAATCTCAAATTTTCTACGAACTGCGAACCATGAACTACGAACTCCTACAATCGACAATCATCAAATCAAAAATCGTTAACTCCCCTTCCTCAATCGTAAAACAAAAATCGAAAATTGTCAATTTCCTCCTTCTGCCCCATACCTGCCCCTCGTCACCCCGTGCCACGCATTGTCATTCCCGCGGAGGCGGGAATCCAGATT
>JAFGQP010000173.1 GCA_016935635.1 Sedimentisphaerales bacterium | reverse complement strand
GAATTTTTGATAATTTTGCTCTTTGAAACCCTGGCCGTACGAAACGAACCGATTGATGGTCAAACATCATTGCAATAAAAAGAAGTTCCTGGCCGGCTGAATTTGTTATTATACCCAACGGGTATGATTATTCCGCGAGCCAAAGAAGCACGTGGTTGAAGCTGCTGTACTTAGCCGCGAGGAACCGGTAAATTTCAAGCAGTATCAGTATAAAAAGGCGGAGCATTTGCCCCTCCTTTTTTATTATGTCTTCAGATACTCGTTGATGGCTGCGGCGGCGATGCGGCCCTGGCCCATGGCCAGAATGACGGTTGCGGCGCCGAGTACGATATCGCCTCCGGCATAGACGCCTTCGAGGCTGGTCTTGCAGTTGTCATCGACGACGATATTGCCCCATTTGTTGAATTGCAGGCCGGGGGTGGTCTGCTGGAGAAGGGGATTGGCGCCGTTGCCGATGGCGACGATGACCGTATCCACATCCAGCACAAACTCGCTGCCGGGGATTTCGACGGGACGACGACGGCCTGAGTCGTCAGGAGCCCCGAGTTCGTAGCGAAGAACTTCCATGCCTTTGACATTGCCTTTGTCGTCGCCGAGGATCTGTTTGGGATTCTGCAGGGTGCAGAAGATTACGCCTTCTTCTTTGGCGTGGTGGACTTCTTCGATGCGGGCGGGCATTTCAACTTCGCTGCGGCGATAGACCAGATAGACTTTCTCGGCCCCCAGACGCACCGCGACGCGGGCGGCATCCATGGCGACATTGCCGCCGCCGAGCACGGCGACTTTTTTGCTGACGGCAATCGGGGTGTCGGCGCCTTTGCCGAAGGCATAGGCTTTCATCAGGTTGGCACGGGTGAGGTATTCATTGGCGCTATAGACACCGACCAGTTGTTCTCCGGGGATGTTCATGAATTTGGGCAGGCCGGCACCGACGCCGATATAAACGGCCTCAAAGCCGTCTTCTTTCATTAATTGTTCGATGGTACGGGTTCTGCCGACGATGAAGTTGCAGGCGATTTTGACGCCCATTTTTTCAAGCGTCTGGAGTTCTTCCTGGACGATGGCCTTGGGCAGACGAAATTCGGGAATACCGTACACCATGACGCCGCCGGGTTTGTGGAAGGCTTCAAAAATAGTGACCTCATGGCCGGCACGGCGTGTGTCTGCAGCGACAACAATCCCGCCGGGACCGGAGCCGATGACGGCGACTTTTTTGCCCGTGGCGGGGGCAACTGCAGGTACGGCACTGGATTGATTGAGGTCGGCGACATAACGTTCAAGTCTGCCGATGGAGACGCTTTGACCGATATCCTTGAATTTCTTGCCGACGGTGCATTTTTCCTGACACTGGACTTCCTGCGGGCAGACCCGGCCGCAGACGGCGGGCAGCAGCGAATTCTGCTTGATGATTTCGAGAGCCTTGCTGTTATCTCCGTCGGCGATGGCGGCGATGAAGCCTTTAATGTCGATACGTACCGGACAGCCTTCGATGCAGGGAGCGGTGGGGCATTGCAGGCAGCGCAGGGCTTCAAGGTGGGCCTGTTCGGCGGTGTAGCCGGTGGCTACTTCCTTGACGTTGCTTCTGCGGGCGACTGCATCCTGAGCAGGCATTTCCTGCATGGGGATGGTGTATCGGTCTTTGGCCTTCAGTTCGCCTTTGGCCTTCTTTTCCAGCATCTCATTCAGCAATTTGGTGATATCCACGTTTATCCTCTATCCAATTTAGTATTGCCGCAGACAAACCACCCGGAGAAAGCCGCCTTTTGGCAGACTTGCTGTGTTCTGCTGCGGAAATATTCTGATTCCTGCTTATTTCAAGCCGATTCTGCAGCGGTGTTCCTGGTATTGGTCCATCGCCTTTTTTTCGAGGTCTTTATAGGCCCCCTGACGCTTCATCATCTGGTCGAAATTAACCTGGTGGCCGTCGAATTCCGGGCCATCCACGCAGACGAATTGGGTCTTGCCGCCGACTTCGACGCGGCAGCCGCCGCACATGCCTGTGCCATCCACCATGATGGTATTGAGTGAAACCTGGGTGGGGACGTTGTATTTTTTGGTCGTCTCACAGCAGAATTTCATCATGATTGCCGGTCCGATAGCGACGGCTAAATCAGGCCTGGGCTGCCGCTGACAGATTTCTTCGAGTGGCTGGGTGACCAGTGCCTTGCGGCCATAGGAACCATCATCCGTGACGACTATGATTTCATCGCTGATGGCCTTGAAATCCTCCTCAAGAATCAACAGCTCTTTGTTTCTGGACCCGATGATGCTGATGATGCGGTTGCCGGCCTCTTTCATGGCCGTGGCGATCGGCAGCAGGGGGGCATTGCCGATACCTCCGCCGATGCAGACGACGGTGCCGAATTTTTCAACATGGGTCGGCTTGCCCAGCGGTCCGGCTACATAGCCCAGAGACTGACCGACCTGTAAATCGGCCATTTGGGCGGTTGCCTTGCCGACGCGCTGGAAAATCAGCCGGATGGTTCCAGCGGCTGTATCCGCGCCGGCGACGGTCAGGGGGATTCGCTCACCGGCTTCTGTGTTTGGGGAGACAATCACAAACTGGCCGGCTTTACGGGCATTCGCCACCAGAGGCGCCTGCACATCCATCAGGAATGCGTTTTCAGATAATTGTTTTTTATGCGTAATCTCGTACACTATCTATATCCTCGTATCGAAGGTCTTCAAAAGTGTGTGATTATAGCTATAATACCACTGAATTCAAAAAATTTATCAGGTTATAATTTAAATTAATTCTTCTTATGAATAAGGACGTGGCTTTTAAGAACAAGATTATGTACGATGGAAACGTAACTTAGTGCTGTTTTTACGGGTTTACTATATAAAAAAGATATTAATGAGCAATATCACCCTAAATAAAGAAATTGAACTCCTCGCTCCGGCCAGGGATAGCACCGCGGCCAAGGCAGCCATTCAATGTGGTGCGGATGCCGTTTATCTGGGTGCTCCCCAATTCAGTGCCCGTCAGGATGCCGGGAATACGATTGATGATATCCGGAAGGTTGTGGAATATGCCCATCCATATTTCGTTAAAATTTATGCCGCTTTGAACACGCTGCTTTTTGATAAGGAATTGCCTGCTGCACAGGCGATGATTCACGAGCTGTATGCGGCTGGTGTGGATGGGCTGATTATTCAGGATATGGGGTTACTGGAACTTGACCTGCCGCCGATTCCAGTGATCGCCAGTACACAGGCCAATAATGCGACGCCGGAAAAGGTGAAATTCCTGGAGGCAGTTGGATTTTCCCGTGTGATTCTTGCCCGGGAATTGACGCTGGAGCAAATCCGTGATATTCGCAGGCAAACTACCGTTGAGCTCGAGTGCTTTGTCCATGGCGCCTTGTGTGTCGGTATGTCGGGACAATGTTACATGAGTTATGCCATCGGCGGACGCAGCGGAAATCGCGGCTCCTGTGCTCAGCCATGCCGCAGACTTTATACGCTCAAAGACAAAGCGGGGAATACCCTCATTCAGGACCGTTATCTGCTGTCAATTAAAGATCTGAATTTGTCGGAATATCTTGGGCAGTTGATAGATGCAGGAATTACCAGTTTCAAGATTGAAGGGCGGCTTAAAGAGGCAGATTATGTGGCCAACGTGGTTGGGTATTATCGGCAGAAACTGGATGCGGTTCTGGCTGCCAGAGGGATGCAAAAATCGTCAAGCGGCAGAGTGCAAATGAATTTTGTGCCGGATACCGAGAAGACCTTTAATCGTGGTTATACGGATTACGGGATTGCTGGCAGGGCCGGGAAAATCGGCTCTATTGATACGCCAAAGTCACTGGGGCAATATGTTGGGACTGTGGTGAGTGCGGATAAGACATCATTTAGTCTGGATACCGATATTGCTTTACACAATGGCGACGGCTTGTGTTTCTTTGCTGATAATAAGCTGGCCGGCACGACTGTAAATGGGGTTGAGGAGCGGCGTATTCGGCCCCGGTCGATGGAAGGTATTCGTGCGGGGCTTAAGGTCTATCGCAATCTTGATATTGAATTCAGGCGCAAGCTCGACAAGGTTCCGGCAGAGCGAAAAATTGGGCTTTCGATCGTCCTTCGGGATACTTCTGACGGTGTGCAAATTGAAGGGCACGATGAGGATGGTATTGTGGCTGTGGCAGAACAGTCTGTCGGGAAACAATTGGCCGACAGGCCGGAGGCGGCTCGAAAGGCTATTGAAACGCAGCTGGCTAAGCTGGGAAATACGATTTTTACATGTACGGATGTTCGCGTGGAATTATCGACCATGTATTTTTTTACTGCCTCGGTGCTCAATGAGATGCGACGAAGTCTGGTGCAAAAGCTGATCGAAGTCCGGCTGGCATCTCACAATGCGGCGGTGACAGCCAGGCCGGTGAATGAATTGCCTGCTAATTATCCAGGAAAACAGGTCGGATATGACGGGAATGTTTTAAACGAAAAAGCGAGGGCTTTTTATCAGAAACATGGGGTGGAGGTTGTCGAATCTGCGGCTGAATCCGGGCTGGATATGAAAGGCCGGCGGGTCATGACAACCAAGTACTGCCTGCGTGAGCAATTGGGTTTATGCGGCGGACAATCTTCTGCTGGGGCTGCTGACAGCTTGTTTTTAATGGACGAAGAAGGTCGCAAATTCCGCATCGACTTTCGATGCGGTGTTTGTGGAATGGCGATTTATATGGAAAAATAGTGTAGGATAAGTAAATACAAATCAGTTTAAATCGGACAATTTTGATTTCTTTTAGGAAAAACTTACAAAAATTCTAAACTGATTGGTATATACTTATAGGAACTATCCCAGACATCTTCGATGTACGGCACCGAATTCAAGAGGCATTGGACCTGATTTGCTGATAACAAGGTACCAGTGGTTTGGTTTGTCGAATAAACAAAGCTTCAAGTCGAGTTGAACAAACGGAATGGTTGAAAAGCTGTTCAGGAGGTTTCAAATGAAGCGGAAGGCATTTACACTCATTGAGTTGCTGGTTGTTGTAGCGATTATTGCACTTCTTATGGCGGTCCTGGTTCCGGCACTGAGGCGAGTTAAACAGCAGGCCACCGGATCTGTATGTCTTGCGAATGTCAAAGGATTGTCCACATCATGGCATACCTACTGCATGGACAATGATGAACGACTTGTCTACGGGCATGTTCCCAATCCCGGCCGGTATGATCCAGGCCAGCAGTATTGGGTTAGTTTTCCTCAGGATGATTTGGGAAATTACAAAGGCGATGCGGCTGTTGTGACGCTTCGATATGAACAGAATGGCATCAAAAAAGGGGCATTGTTTCCGTATATTAACTCGTACGATGCCTATCATTGCCCGGGTGATAAAAGCAAGGTTCAGTTTGCCGATCAATACCCCAATAAGCCCTGGTGGAACAGCTATTCGATTCCGGGTTTGATGAATGGAGAGGCTACATTCTGGAATGACGCAAAAGTAGTGAATAAGATGAGTGATATCGTGAGTCCAGGTTATAAAATCATATTCCTGGAGAATTCTGATCCAAGAGGATGGATTATGGGTTCATGGCTGATGAATTATACCACGCCTGCCTGGAATGACCCGATTGCGGTCTGGCACAAAGATCGCGGTTCTCTGGGATTTGCGGATGGGCATGCTGAAATGCATTTGTGGGTTGATCCTTCGACAATAACCAATGCCACGAGAGCGGGCAGCGGGGTGACATACGCCCAGCCTCAGACCGGTGAAAAGGGGGATGATATTCGCTATATGCAGCAGGCTTATATCCCGGGCAGGCGATAGAATGGGGGAAATAAACAGGTCTGTGGCTGCCGGTCTTCCTCAATGTATTATTTCCAGGTGCTGGTCTTGTTTTGCTAAGCAACAACAATTTTGCCGTATCTAGGGGATGCTTTCTATTCACTTTTTGATAGCCATCCTGGAT
>JAFGQP010000016.1 GCA_016935635.1 Sedimentisphaerales bacterium | reverse complement strand
TTATTGTTCCGCTTTCACAAGTAATGACCTTTATATAGTCCAAACCCCCTGTCTTTGCAAGAAGATTTTTGGCTGCTGCGGGCCGGTACGGTTAAAGATTTGCAATTATAATAGGATTCGATTATAATATTTGTTTCTATAAACAAAAACAGAGTAACCCTGTCGGCTTCTATGGAACGTACAGATAATCTAAACATCAAATGTTTCCGGCCATTAATTACGCCGGAGAAATTAAAGCAGGAATTTCCGCAAACCGAGGAGGCTGCGCACCTGGTTGCATCCTCGCGCAAGATTATCGAGAACATCCTGACCAATAAAGATAAACGCCGACTGGTGATTACTGGACCTTGCAGCCTGCATGACCGCGAAGCGACTCTCGAATATGCTGGACGGCTGAACAAGCTGCAGATGGAGCTATCCGGGAAAGTCTTGCTGGTCATGCGGGCCTATTTTGAAAAACCCCGTACCACGCTGGGCTGGAAGGGTATGCTCTATGACCCTCATCTGGACGGGTCGTATGATCTCGAATTCGGTCTGCGGCAGTCGCGCAGTATTCTCTCGGAGATTGCCAGGATCGGGTTGCCAGTGGCGACAGAAATCCTGGAACCGATTATCCCGCAATATCTGTGTGATTTGATCAGTTGGGCCGCCATTGGCGCCCGGACCAGCGAATCCCAGATTCACCGGCAGATGGCCAGTGGTCTTTCCATGCCTATCGGCTTTAAAAACGCCACAGACGGTAATCTTTCCGTTGCACTGGACGCCATCAAAGCTGCAGCCAGCCCGCATTCATTCCTGGGTATTGACCGCGACGGCAAAGTCATCGTCGCCGAGACCAAAGGCAATAAATACGGCCATCTGGTGATGCGGGGCGGAACGGGCGGACCAAATTTCGGCAGCGAATTTGTCGCATTTGCCGAAGTGCTGCTGCAAAAAGCCAACATCGACAATGGCATTATCATCGATTGCAGTCATGCCAACTCGCACAAGGACCACAAACGGCAGAAAGATGCCCTGTATGATGTCGCCGATCAGATTCGCAGCGGCTCGACGGTCATTTCGGGTGTGATGCTTGAAAGCTTCATTAAAGAAGGCCGGCAAAGCATCGGTTCAGTGGGCCAGCTTAAATACGGTGTATCCCTGACCGACTCCTGTATCAGTTGGGAAGAAACCGAAGAACTGGTTCGCAACTTCGCCGGGGCGATCAACGCCTAAAGCGGCAGCAATATTTCTATTTCCACTTATGCTGGCGGACGCCGGCCAGGATTTTTTCCGCGCATTCCAGCGCCGCAAGGCCTTCTTCGGCGGTCACTTCGGGACGGCATGCAGGATCAGCAACCGCATTTAAAAACGCCTGCTGCTCGACTTTGAGCGGCTCGGCATCGGTAATATCCAGTTGTTCGATATGCAGCATTTCCGTCCAGTTGACGGTGGAAAAATCAAAGTCCTGTGCGGTCTGATGCTCGCGAATCCATTTGACCATATCCACGTTGGGATCGGTTTTGATGACAATGCCTTCCTTGGACTGATAGTTCAGGCTCAGATAGGCCTGTCGGCTGAAGATGCGCACCTTGCGTTCGGTCTTCAGGGCAAGCCGTGATGCGGTGATGTTGGCAATGCAGCCGTTTTCAAACGTGATGCGGGCGTTGCAGATGTCTTCATGGTCGGCGATAACATTGACGCCGACGGCTTCGACACTTTTAACGGGGCTGTTGGCCAGCGACAAAATAATATCAATATCATGAATCATCACGTCGAGTACCACACCGATATCCATCGACCGGAACGGGTAGGGGCTGACGCGCGTCGCTTCGATAAACATCGGCTCGATATGCAGCCGCTTCATCGCCTGCACGACGGGATTGCAGCGTTCGGAATGCCCCACGGCCACGACGGTATTGTATTGCTTGGACAGTTCAACAATCCGCCGGCCTTCTTCGACACTGGCGGCCAGCGGTTTTTCAATCAGGACAGGAATGCGATTGGAAATCAGCAGCTCAGCCAGATTTTTATGAGCTACGGTGGGCGCTGATATCGTCACGGCGTCCACCTGGCCAATCAATTCCTTCGGGTCGGTCAGGGCCTTGCAGTTGTGCTGTTTGGCCAGATTCTGTGCCTTGACCGGGTCGGCATCCACCACCGCCACAAGCCGGGCCTGTTCGAGTTTGCCGTAGACTTTGGCATGAATGCCGCCCATCTTGCCGGCGCCGATAATTGCTGTACGGATTGTATCCATCGCTGCTTCCTGCCGCGCTGCGGCGGCCCTGCAATTTCGTTAATCGCGGAATAATTCCAGATGCCGCCCGAAACGCTGTTTGCCCATGTTCAGCATGTGGTCCACAATGGCGCGAACATGGTCATTCAGGCCATCCTGAGCAGCCAGGGCTTTGACCTGTTCCAACACCGGTTTTTTGGACCGCCAGATGAATCGATAGGCCTGTTCGATCAGTTCCTGCTGCTGTTCATTCAGGCCCGCACGCCGGATACCGCGTTTATTAATACCGCGTACCTCGGAGGGATAATGACCACTGACAATCATATACGGCGGAATGTCATGGGCAATGCCTGTGTAACCGGCCGCATAGCACCACTTGCCGATGGTGCAGAACTGATGCACCGCCACCATGCCCGACAGCCAGACGCCGGTCTGGAGATGGCAATGACCGCTGATCTGGGTATAGTTGCTCATGACGATATTGTCACTCAGTACACAGTCATGGCCGAGGTGAACGCCAATCATCAGCAGATTGTTGCTGCCGATTATGGTTTTATGGTCCGGGTACATACTCGGATGAATCGTGACAAATTCACGGATATTGTTATTATCGCCGATTTCCAGGCCGCCCATGGGACGGTTGAAATTCAGCACCTGCGGCGGACGCCCGATGACGCAGTTGGCAAACAGCCGGTTGTTTTTGCCGAGTTTGACGTTTTTGCCAACGACGACGTGAGCATCTAAAATGGTGCCGTCACCAATTTCGGCGCCTGCGTCAACCAGTGTAAACGGACCTATCACCACGTCATTTCCCAGTTTTGCAGTTTTATCGATGACCGCACTCGGGTGTATTTCTGAAGCCATACTCGTAAATAAACCTCCCTTAATCAATTCCGCCGCGGACGTCAAACCATTTCGTCGTCCACGAGCATAAATTTCAATTGCGCCTCGGCGGCGACTTCATCGCCGACCATCGCTATACAGTTACATTTGGCCGCCCGGCTTCGAATCTTATCCGCTTCTGCGATGAGAATAAGCTGGTCGCCCGGGACAACGGAGCGTCGAATCTTGACCTGATCAATCGTCAGCAGCACGGCCAGTTTACCGGTATTTTCCAGTTTCTGCGAAAACAGCAGTCCGGACACCTGCGCCAGTGCCTCGACAATCATCACGCCGGGCATCACAGGCGTTCCCGGAAAATGGCCCTGAAAAAACTGTTCGTTAATCGTTACATTTTTGATCCCTTTGATGCGGTGATCGCCCTCTATCTCAATCACCTTATCCACCAGCAAAAACGGGTAGCGATGCGGCAGGATTTTCTGAATTCTGCGGATATCCAGTATAGGCCGGTCACCCTGTGATGTTTTTTTTTCCCGTTTGCGAGCCTGTTCGACAATTTTCTGCACCAGCTTCTGATTCAGATTATGGCCGGTTTTATAGGCCACGATGCGCCCCAGAATCGGCCGGCCGGCCAGCTTGAGATCTCCAATTAAATCCACGACCTTATGCCGAACACATTCATTTTCAAATCGATAACTGTTTTTGATGGGGCCATCCGAGCTGATAACCAGGATATCCTTGGGACCCAGGTGGGCGCCAATTCCCATCGCCTGCATCTGGCGGGCTTCCGCCTCCAGAACAAAGGTGCGGGCCGGGGCCAGATGCTGCTTAAAATGCATCTCCGACAGTTCACAGGAATAGACCTGCCGCCCAATCCCGGTGAACTGGGTGTAATCCAGGTCATAGGTGATACTCAGACCCTGGCCGCCGTTGGGCAGGGCATAAATCGACTTGTCCCCTTCGGTGATGCAAATAGAATCGGTAATCACAATATCCCGACGCGACGCAGACTGCTCAACAGTCCCGCATTTGAAAATAGCCTCAAAGTAATTCTCGGAACTGCCGTCCAAGCCAGGCAGTTCGGGACCGTCAATCTCGATGACCATATTATCAATGCCCAGTGCATGGACCGCCGCAAGACAATGCTCGGGGGTTTCCACGTAGGCCTCGCCGTTTTGCAAGGCACTGCGTCGATCGCGCTGCGAAATATATTCCGGCAGCACCGGGATTTCCACCGGTGTGTCCAGATCCGTGCGGACAAAGACAATCCCCTTGTCGGCCTCGGCAGGTTTGAATATCACCTTTGCCTCTTTGCCGCCAAAGAGTCCTTTGCCGGATAATTTACATTCCGACTTGATTGTTTTTTGGTGACTCAAGCTGTTCCACTCGTTTTGACAGTTTTTTTAGTTCTTTGGCCATGTCGGGCAGATCTTTAAAAACATTCATACACCGCATCTGCAGGCGCCAGTCAATCGCCGGGACGCCCCATAGCTTTTGACCCGGCTCGCAATCGCTGACAATCACGGCCTGTGCCCCGGCAATCGTTCCGCTGCCGACAGTCACATTATCTGATACACCTGACCGACCGCCCATCACCACACCGTCACCCAGTCGGGCACTGCCGGCTATGCCGACCTGCCCGGTAATCAGGCACGCCCGGCCAAGTGTCACATTATGCGCGATTTGGACCAAATTATCAATCTTGCTCCCGGCGCCAATGACAGTATTGCCGAATTTTGCGCGATCAATGCAGGTATTTGACCCGATATCCACGCCATCTTCTATAATCACGCCGCCATTATGGGGAATTAACTGATGTCGCCCATCAATAAATGAATATCCAAAGCCCACCGAACCGATGGTTGTATTGGATTTAATCACACAAGAATTGCCTATTTTACAATTATGATAGACTGTGACGTTGGCATCTAGACGCGAATTGGCTCCAATGATCGAATTTTCACCGATGGAGCAATTCGGGCCTATGGTTGTTCCCGGTCCGATTTTTACAGAATGGCCAATGTATGCTCCCGGCCCAATGGAAGCTGTTGGATCAATTACTGCCGTCGGCTCAATCACTGCCCGCGGATGTATGCCCTGCTGAGGGATTAATTTGGGAGCAAACAGATTCAATACAGCAATCAGTGATTTGTTCATATTGCCGACAACCAATTGCGGCATCATACAATCCGACAGTGCTTTTTCGACCATCACCGCAGCGGCTCGCGACGTCGACAGCTTGCCGAGATGTTTGGCTGAACTGAGAAAACAGACCTCATCCGGGCCGGCATCCTGGATCGTATTTACCCCGGAAATAGACAAGGAACCATCGCCTATCAATTGAGCATTGAGACGGCCAGCCAGATCAGATAATAGTAATTTGGATTCAGGATGATTCATGATCACTGCTTATTTCGATGCATCCAGAGCCGACATCACTTCTTCAGTAATATCTACCTGATCGCCGCAATAAAGTACTTTCTTGGTACGGATGCTGAGCATAAAATCACGCAGACTGGGCGAAGGCAAATCCAGCTGCTCCTGAGCCAGAACGATATCCACACCTTTTTTCTGTGCGATTTCCTGAATTAACGTCAGCATCTGGGTATACAGGTTTTCAGTCCACTGCTGCATTTCCATATTGACCTTTTCCTGATAGAACTTGTCTTTGGCTTCCAGAAGACCTTTTTTATCCAGAAAATCCTTCATGGCATCCACGTAATCTTTGGTGCCGGGTTTGAGCAGATCCATATTGGCCTGCAAAGCCTCGAGGGTTTTTTTGTCCTTCTGAAATTCAGCCTTCATTGTGATTTCTTCGGCCGTCATTTTTTCCTGCCAGGCTTTGTGCTTCTTGCTGTTTTGCAGGACTTTGGTCACATCCACTACAGCAATTTTGGCCGGTGCGATTTGTTTTTCGCCGGCAGCCACTCCCTGGCGATATCCAAAGGAAAGACATAGAGCCACAACCACAACGCCAGTAATCAGCATTTTACCGAGTTTCATATCAGCAATCCTTTCTTGTGTATTTGTCTGAGATATCAATTTACCCAACCAATCCAATTGGAGGGTGTTTATGATTAAAACAACGCGCCTACGGAGAAGCTGAAGACCTGGGTTTCATCTTCGCCTTCCTTGGTAATCGGCGATGCTACTTCAAACCGCATCGGGACCGGACCAAACCACTGCGGAATCTGGATTTGAATACCGGTTCCAATCGAGGTGCGCGGGCAGCCTTCCTCAATGAAAGCCGCATCGGCGAAAAACAGCCATGAGAATACCTCGCTGGCCAGCGGAACCGCCACTTCAGCACTGCCGTTGATAATCCAGTCGCTGCCGATGGGGTCGCCGTTGGAGCCTCTGGGGCTGACACCGCGATAATCAAAGCCGCGAATGGTACTGGTGCCCCCTGCATAGAATTTCTCGAACAGCGGTGCATCTCCCACAATGGTGCCGCCGCGAATCTTGGTTTCCAGTACGGTCTTCAGTTCCGACAGGTCTTCATGCAAAGTGTGATACCAGCGCTGAGTGCCGGAGAGAATGCCGAAATTGTGATCCAGCGTCACCTGCTCATAGCCGAAATCGAAATTATATCCTCGCGTGGGACGGAACCGGCTGTCGGTGGTATCTTTGCCGACATACAAACGTGCTCCGAGCAAGACATTGCTGCCTTTGACATCCTGAACTTCTTTTGGGACACCCGGCTCCAGATCCGTCACATCCACATTGTCCAGACGGAATGACACGCCGCGGCGCCAGTCATCACTGTAGCGCTTTTCAAAGCTCAGCCGGCCGCCGATGCGATCTTCGGTGTAAGATTCCCACTCGCGTTCAAAACCCATGCCGGCCACTTCCATTGAGACAGGCTTATCATACAAGTACGGCTCAGTAAAGCTGACTAAATAGCTGCTCTGCTCGGTGCCCGGACTCAACGACAGACGGAACCGCTGGCCTGCGCCGCGAAAAGCCTTACCGGTGATCAGTTCATTCCAGTTTTCCGGCCAGTCGGCAATATCATAATTGCGCTGGTCGTAGGCAATCTGGCCGATGACACCACTGTCGCTGCCGACCCCGGCACCCAGGATGATCGATCCGGTTTGCCCTTCGGAAATGGTTACCAGGGCATCCTTACGGCCGGGATCATCGGAAGAGACCGCAGTAATGGTGGCGGATTCAGAATAGATCGTGCCCTTGAGTGTCTTTTCGAGCTCCCCTTCCCCGCTACCGCGGGCTGTGTCGGCATTGTACCAGGTCCCGGGCGTAAATTTCTCTTCGTCCAGAACCCGTCGAACGACATTGTCATGGGTAACGGAATTACCGGTAATGGCAACCTGGCCGATCCGAAAGCGACTGCCCTCAGTAATAGTGTGCTCCACCCGGACCCGGGCCCCCTCCAGAAAGGTCCGCTTCAAATCAACCTGGACATCCACAAATCCCTGCTCCTGGTATTTGCTGCGGATTTTTTTTGCGTCGAAATCCGCCCGATCATCGCTGTACGGACCGTTTTCAATCAGTTTCATCTGTTCGCGAAGACGACCCACATCGAAAAATTTATTGCCGTACATCAGGATGGATTCGACGGCATACGCAGGACCTTCAGTCACATGAAACTCAAGATACGCTTCGGTTTTGTCTTCACTGAAGGAGACTTTGGTTTCGATTCTGGCATCCAGATAAGAACGCTTCTGATACACCTCCTGCACCTTCAGAGCATCTTCCTGGACCTGGTCCTCATTATAATAGACCGACCAGAACAGGAATTTTTTAGTTTTGGTTTTAATCGTCCTGCCCAGCTCCTTGTCGCTGAAGACGCGGTTATTTTTAAATGCAACCGAGGCGATTTTCGGTCTGTCGCCTTCGTCAATCGTATATTCCACCTTACCGATAATCAACCCCGCTTCATCGAGGGTAATCGTTGTCCAGGCATAGCCTTTTTGGAGGTAAAGTTTTTTCATGGCATCCAGTCCGGCCCGCGCTGCCAGAATATCCAGGTGGTCTCCCAGCTTAAAGGACAATTCTTTGGTCAGCTTGGCATCGGATATCTTTTTGTTGCCCTTGAAAATCAGCTCACGTACGAGCTGCTTTTCCACCACCACATAGGTCAGCTCAATCTGACCGTCGATGTCCACGATGGTATAATACGAGGATTCCACCCCTTCGAGCCGGGCAATGCGCGCCGCGTCTTCAATGGCCGTCTGCTTGGAAAACATCTGTCCGGCACGGGCACGTAGCGCCGAAAAAATCTGAGCCCGCGTGACCGTCGTCTGGCCGGATATGTCGACCGAGCGAATGAGTTTGGATTCTTCGCCTTCTGCAAATGTCAAGGCCGCCAACGCCAACACCATCGCCGCCGCCAAAGCCGGCACAGACCCCATCCCCCGGTTCATATCCTTATGAATCATCGTTTTGTCTGCTCCTAAAAAGGTTCGCTTACATGGGCCAGATTGTCGAACCGCGTATAGCGGCCGTCGAAATACAATTTCACCGTCTCGGTCGGGCCGTTACGCTGCTTGGCCACAATCACTTCGGCGGTGTTGGTTTCTTCAAAATCTTCCTTTGTGCGATTGTAATAATCTTCACGATGCAGCAGTAAAATCACGTCGGCATCCTGCTCGATGCTGCCGCTTTCACGCAGGTCGCTCATGCGCGGACGGTGGTCTTCCCGGCCTTCCGGCGACCGGTTAAGCTGGCTGAGCACGACCACCGGCACTTCCAGCTCGCGAGCCAGTGCTTTCATATATCGGGAAATTCCGCTGATTTCCTGCTGGCGGGATTCGACCTGGCTGCCCATACTCATCAACTGCAGATAGTCGATAAAGACCGCCTGGATATCATGCTGACTTTTCAGGCGCCGGCACTTGGCCCGCATCATCAGCGGCGTCAGGCCGGGCGTATCATCAATAAAAATCGGCTTTTCATACAACTCGCCTCCGACCCGCGTCAATTCGGCATGCTGTTCGGCGCTGACCATGCCCTTGCGAACCGCCTGCGAATCGACCTTGGCCCGGCTGCACAAAATGCGCTCGACAAGCTGCTGACGGCCCATTTCCAGAGAGAAAACCACGACCGGGATGTTTTCGTCGGCCCCGATATGCTCGGCAATATTCAGCGCAAAGCTGGTTTTGCCCATGCTCGGACGGCCGGCCACAATAATCATTTCCCCCGCATGCAGGCCGCACAATAAATTGTTTAATTCAGTAAATCCCGTCGGCAGACCCGTCACATGCGAGCCTTTGCGGGACTCAATGCTTTCAAAAGTTTCGGTCAGGAGATGTTTAATGGGGTATGCCGAACCGGAAATCTTCTTTTCCGTAACGGCAAAAATCTGCTGTTCGGCACGGTCCAGCTTTTCACCAACATCCCCCGCTTCATCACAAGCCTGCCGAAGAATGTCCTGGCTGACCCGGGCCAACTGCCGCAGCATCGCTTTTTCCTTGACGATGCGCGTGTAGTATTCGACATTGGCGGCCGTGGGGACCGATTCGGCAACACGGACCAGGTAATCCACCCCGCCAGCCGCTTTCAGACGGTCGCGTTTGACCAGATCGGAACGCAACAGGACTAAATCGATTTTGCTGTTGGCCTCATACAGAGCAACAATCGATTCAAACAACAGTCGATGTTCCGGCATCGAAAAGGCATCTCCGTCAAGCTGTTCAACCACCTGACCAATGCATTCCCGATCCAGAATCATGGACCCCAACACCGCCGCTTCTGCTTCAATTGAAGCCGGCAGAGCCTTGCCGTCCAGCGTGGTCGGCAACGCCTGCAATGCGTCGGAATCAGGCTTCCTGTTTGTTTTCCTCGACGGATTCAACGGCCTGTTCCTGCTGTTGCTCAGAGATTACGCGAACCTGGACTTGTGCCTTCAGATCAGCTGCAATCTTCAGGGCCACGTCATAGGTTCCCAGTTCCTTGATGTGTCCGCTACTGAGGCGAACCATCGCATCTTTAACCTCAAAGCCTTGTGCACGCAGTTTCTCGGCGATATCGTGTTCGGTAACCGAACCAAACAGGTGTCCCAGTTCGTTGGTCTTGGCAATGATTTCGACCACGGCGCCTTCGACGGCGGCGGCAGCCCTTTCCAGCTGTTCCCGCACCAGGCGGCGCTGTTCGGTACGACGGGCCTTTTCTTCAGCCATCGCCTTGACCTTTGAGTCCGACGGAACAACCGCTAACCCCTGCGGAAGCAGATAGTTACGGGCATATCCATCCTTGACGGTTACGATGTCACCGTACCAGCCGAGACTTTCCACATCTTCACACAACAATACCTTCATATATTCTCTCCAGCTTCATCATTTCTTCAAATGAATTTTTATTTAGAAACGCAAATCACACCACATCAGGGTTTGCCTGCTCCTGCAATCCCGGGCGGCGCACAGAATCCGCCAGTTGACCAGGCTCAACGGCAAACGCCCGGGCATCGTGCAGTTTAGGCCGTGAACGGCAGCAGGCCCATAAACCGGGCGCGTTTGATGGCCTGATTCACTTTCCGCTGACACCCTGCACAATTACCGCTGCGTTTACGGGAAAATATCTTGCCCCGGTTGGTCAGCAGTTTGCACAACGTATCAATGTCTTTGTAATCAATAAATTTCTTCTTTTCCCGACAGAACCGGCACTGCGTCTGCTCACGAATGGTCATGGTTATTTTACGCTTGCGGTTCGAATTCTTGTTTGGAGCTGTTTTTTTCATATCCAATCCTGTATAGTCACAAAACCTTAGCTTCTGATTTCTTTATCCATTAACTGTGTCTTAGAAAGGTATCTCATCATCGCCTGCGGGACCAAATGGAGGCTCGATATCCGCAGGAGGAGCTTCCGGGGCCACATCCTGAACGCCGCCGGGGCTGCCGGCCCGCTTACCACCGCCGACAAACTCAAAATTCTCGACAAAGACACGCAGCTTGGTACGCTTGGTGCCGTCCTGGCCCTGCCAGGAATCAAATTTCAATCGGCCTTCCACGAAAATCGGTTCGCCTTTTTTGAAATACTTCTGGATCGTCTCGGCGCGTTTGCCGAACATCTGACAATCGACAAAACAGGTATCTTCGGCCCAGGAGCCGTCCTGCTTTTTGAACTTGCGGGTGATCGCCAGACCAAATTCCACCACCGCTGTCTGGCTGGGCAGATACGACATCTGCGGATCCCGCGTCATATTGCCCATCAGCAGCACTTTATTCAAACTTGCCATAATCTACACCATTTCGAAAAAAGGTTCTTCACCGACTGCACGCTATCTATCCATCGTCTTGTGTCTTTGCCGATACAGCTTTTGATGCGGCTGCATACTGCCGGCTGCAAACCTTCGCAGGCTGCCGGCAAATGCCGACTCCGCTTACTCAACGGTTTCCTGTACCGGGGCTTCTTCAACCGCTTCTGCTGCCGGCTGCACAGCTGCATCACTGTCAACATGTACGACCATCGCAGGGGTGGGTTTTTCCATATCTGCCTGAGTCATACGGTCGGTCCGAACGACCAGCACCCGCAAAATTTCTTCAGATAACTGCACATCACGTTCCAATGGACGAATCTTGGATGAACCGCATTCAAAATAAGCCAGGATATAAGTCCCGCGGCTTTTGCCGGCGATTTCATACGCCAGTTTGCGTTCGTCCCATTTACGGACGGAAATCACACGCGCTTCGGCGCGATCCAAAATCTTATGAATGATTCCCATCACATGGTCCCATTGCGATGCGGCCAGGGCCGAATCGACCAGAAACAGCGCTTCATAAACTCGTTTTGTTTCCAAACTTGATACCTCCAAAAGACTAACAGAATGATCGATAATTTGTTTTTATTTTACGCCAGGCACATTTTGACCCAGTCTAACTTTTTTTATCTTCCGTCGCGGATGCCGGGTTATTCCGTTCATTAAAACGATTCATGGCTGCCGCAAGACCATCACGAATCCAGCATAACAATGCTTCCTGCGATCTGGCAATGGCTGAGGCTATCAGTTCGCCGTCTTTCTGGCCCGGGCGACCCAGCACATAATCCCGTGTATCCGGGTATTCACTGACTCCGATGCCAACCCGCAATCTGGCAAACTGCTCGGTTCCCAGCCTGCTGATGATATCCCGCAGACCATTATGACCGCCGCTGGAACCGCCAGGACGAATCCGAATCAGCCCCGGCCGCAGCGCCATATCATCGGCAACCACCATCAAATCACTTGCCGGCAGCTTATAAAAACCCGCCGCAGTTGCCACAGCCTGACCACTCAGATTCATATAGGTCTGCGGCTTGAGCAGCAGTACCTTGCATTCCTCGAAGAAGGACTCGCTGAACAGGGAACCGAATTTCTTCTGTTCAATCCTTGCCCCAAGCCTGCAGGCAAGCCCGTCCACGACATCAAAACCCACATTATGCCGCGTCCCGGCATATTCCTTTCCGGGATTTCCCAGTCCGACAATCAGTTTCATCCCGGTCATTGCATTATCCCGATTCTATCAGGCCGCACGGATATCATGCAGCCCGCAAAATCCTATCCGGCCTGCAAACCTATTTGGCCTCTTCTTCACCTTCCTTGGGTGCCCGCTCAGTGATGACTTCCGGAGTAACCGGCTGTTCGGCCAGCATTTCTTCAGTCGTCTTGACTTCGGCAATCTCGTGACAAATCGCAACCAGAGCCTTGGGGTCGCTTTTCAGTGTGCAATTGGACGGCAAAGCAACCTGGGCAACTGTAATGGAATCACCCACTTCCAGTTCCTTAATTACCACCGGAATGCTTTCGGGGATTTCCAGAACCGGGCATTCGATTTCCAGATTGCTCATCAACTGATCCACCACGCCGCCGTGCTGAGACCCTTTGGCTGTGCCGCGCAATACCAGCGGAATTTCCACGGTCACCCGTTCATTCAAATCCACGCGAACCATGTCAACATGAATCACATTCTTGCCCAGGTAATCATACTGAAGATCCTTGAGCAGCAGCGCCTGCTTGCCTTCCGGCAGATCCACCGAAAAAATACGATGGCCATGGTGCAGGCTTTCCACAAAACTGTGCTGATCCAGAGCCACGGATACCGGCTGCTGCTTGTGGCCGTAAATCACCGCCGGCAGCTTACCCTGCTCACGAAGACGGGAGGCCGTCTTGGAGCCAACCTGCTCTCTCATTTCCACACTTAATGACATTACTTCGGACATAGCTGAACCTCTCTACTTGTTCTGGTTTCGGCCGGCGGTTCCGGCCTGTTCTGTTCGCATCGCACGTGCTATTTTTTGTTACTCCATCGCAGTGCAAGACCCGCCCGCACCGCGATAATTTCAATGATTTACGCTTTACTCAGTTTTTCAAACATCTCGCTGAGCGACTCATTTTCATGAATCCGCCGGATAGCCTCACCCAGAAGCTCCGCCACAGTCAACACCGTCAAATTCTTCAACAGTTTACTGCTTTCATCCTGCCGCATCGTATCGGTGACAATGACCTCATCAATCGGCGCCTGCTGCAGTTTTTCAATCGCCTGTCCGCAAAATACACCATGCGTGGCACCGACATAAATCTTTTTGGCACCGCGCTGGCGTATCAGGTGGGCCGCGCCGGTAATCGTGCCGCCGGTGGAAATCATATCATCACACATGATAATATTGCGGTCTTCAACGTGACCAATAATCTCATCAAACGTCACTTCATTGCCGCTGATCCGCCGCTTGTGAATAATCGCAAGTTCCGCACCCAGTGCCGTCGCATAACGGCTGGCGGTTTTCATATTGCCCACATCGGGCGCCACGACCGTCAAATCCGGAATCGCTTTTTTCCGCAGATACTTGATCATCACCGGCTCAGCCGTCAGATGATCCACCGGGATATCAAAAAATCCCTGAAGCTGCTTGGCATGCATGTCGATGGCAAGCACCCGGTCCGCACCGGCAGCGGTAATCAGATTGGCCACCATCTTGGCTGTTATCGGCACCCGCCCGGCATCTTTGCGGTCCTGACGAGCGTAACCAAAATACGGCACCACCGCTGTCACCCGGGCGGCACTGGCGCGGGCCAGGCAGTCCAGATATATCAGCAATTCCACCAGGTTCTCATCCACTGGAGCACAGGTCGGCTGCACCACAAAGCAATCATGCCCACGGACATCGGATTCAACACGAACACACTTTTCACCATCCGGAAACCGCCAGAGTTTGGCAACACCCATTTCCAGACCCAAATAGCGGCTGATTGCCTCTGCAAGCTGCGGATTTCCTGTACCACTAAAAATTGTTGTCGGATGTTGATTCATTTTCTATTTCTCAGGCACTTTTCAAGCGCCTACCTTATCTTCAATATTGACAATTCACATTAAACCTACCCGGCCTGGACTCGAACCAGGAATGGGAGAGCCAAAACCTCCAGTGTTACCGATTACACCACCGGGTATTGAACAGCCCATCATGGACTGCATAACTGCTTCAAATAAAAGAACTTGCGCAGACAATGCATCCGTCTGTCAAAAGTCGTCGTAGTTGTACGTTTTTGCTGGTCGCAGAATCCGTTTCAGAAACAGATTGACCGGGCCTTGTCGGAGGCTTGAGCTGACCATGCTGCGAATCTGTCAGCCCCGCTTGGCAGTACTGATACCGCCGGATGTCCCCGTGCGACATAGGCTATAAAAGACCATAAGATACTCAATCCCCCGATTTTTGCAAGGCTTTTTTTAGAAAGAGATGAAAAATACAGGTTATAAAATATCTAAATTAACTATTAATTATCTCATCTTGAAACAAAAAAGGCGGGCCCAAAACCCGCCTTGATTGATATTAGTATTACCTATTCTATTTCTGCTGTAGTACTTCTTCTTCATACTGAGAATTAGCGGGATTACCCTCTGCAGGGTTCTGGTGGACAATTTCTGGAGCCACCACCTTGACGCCCATGCGTCCCAGTTCCGCCGACACATCCGGCTGATACGGACGAATCTCCAGACTTTTGCGGAAGGCATCTTCAGCCCGCACTTTATCGCCGATTGTCAGGTAGTAATAGCCCATTTCCTTATATATACCGCCTTTATTCTTTGCAACCGTCAGGGCGTATTCATATACCGACTGAGCATGCAAATGCAGGGTTTCTCGCTGCAGGGCCTTGGCCAGCATAATCAGCTCACTGTCAGACGTGCAAGTTCTCATGGCTTTAGCTTTGGCAGCCTCAGCCTGGTCGGGTTTGCCTATCTCTTCGTACAATTTTACCAATCCTGCCTCAGGCCACTTATTGACAGGAGCAAAACCAATGGCAATATTATATTCGTATTCCGCCTTAATCCATTGTCCCTGCGAATGATAGATTTTGGCCAGCTTGTAATGAGCGTCCGGATTTTCAAATTTCTGATCGATTTGCATCAGCAGGCTTTCTTCCGTATCCGGCCCAACCGGCTTTGGTTCCGGCCGGCAACCCATGACCATCAACATCAAAATTACCATTGTTGCTTTTAATAATGCATCCATTTTCGACTCCCTTTGTCAATTATGGGCCAATCTCGGTTTAGGAGAAGGTCATGTCCTTAAATGGACATACTTTCCCCTGTATTATGTCGGCACAATCGGCCCAAAATCTTTAGATATCCAGATTCTGCACTTCCAATGCATGTTCCTGGATGAAATTCCGCCGTTTTTCGACATCTTCACCCATCAAAATACTAAACATCCGGTCGGCCTGCCCGGCGTCTTCCATCGTCACTTTCAGCAGCGTCCTCTGGGCCGGATCCATGGTAGTACTCCAGAGCTGGTCGCTGTTCATCTCGCCCAGACCTTTAAACCGCTTGATTTCCACATCGCGGGCGCCAATCTGACGAATGCCATGACCGACCTGATCCAGCGTATGAAGACGATATTGCTCAGCACCATTTTTCAATTCAAAACGACTGCCGGCATCTTCATCCATAATATTCTGAGAGGGTAGCGCCAGGTAATCCCGCATATCCAGCTCATAATCCTGCATCAAGCGGGCATTAATTTCGTTAAGCCGCATCACTTCATGCAGCTCCTCGGCGGCGAATCCGTCTTCCTGGGCCTCTTCTTCTCCGCGGGCCGCTTTCAGTTCCGCCACGCGCCGGTCAAAACTGTCCCGGTCATAGAAAAACTCATGTTGTCCCTCAAAGCGGATAAAATACTCCGGCAGGCGGATGCCGTCATAAAAATCAGAGATAAACTTTTTAAACAGAATCCCGCGCCGCTCCAATACATTAATGCTGCGTTCGGCGTCGTTCAAAATCTTCACCAGCAGGGCCAATCTGGCCTGTTCAATCATCAGCGATGCTTGATGAGGCCGATGCACCAGCAATACAGTCCCCTCAAGGCCGTTATTTTCCATTCGCTTGCGCATCTGATTTTCGTTAAGCACATACTCCGATTGCTTGCGGCCCTTGGTTTGAATCTCATACAGGGGCGGCTGAGCAATAAACACCCGTTCATTTTCAATCAACAATGGCATTTGCCGGAAGAAAAATGTCAGCAGCAGCGTCCGAATGTGCGCCCCGTCCACATCAGCATCGGTCATCATAATAACCTTGCCGTAACGGCATTTTTCAAGATTAAAATCATCCGTGCCGATCCCGGTTCCCAGCGCACTGATAATGGTGCGAATTTCTTCATGCCCCAGCATTTTTTCGATGCGGGCTTTTTCCACATTGAGAATCTTGCCTTTGAGCGGCAGAATCGCCTGCAGATTGCGGTCGCGTCCGCCTTTGGCGGAGCCGCCGGCCGAATCACCCTCAACGATAAAGACTTCCGTATTGACCGTATCCTTGCTGGCACAATCCCACAGTTTGCCCGGCAGATTGGCTCCGCTCAGTGCACCTTTGCGCCGCGTCAGTTCCCTGGCCTTGCGGGCCGCCTCACGGGCTGCCGCTGCCTGAATAGCTTTGCTAAGCAGTTTTTTTGCAATCCCCGGGTTCTCCTCCAGATATGTCGCAAGCTGCTCATTGAGCATGGTTTCAACAAAAGTCCCAACCTCCGGATTCGATAATCGCACCTTGGTCTGCGCCTCAAAATGCGGCTCGCGGACCTTTACTGAGATGACCGCCGTTAAGCCCTCACGCAAATCCTCTCCGCCGGGCGCCATATCTTTAATCATGTTGGCATTCTTGGCATACGCATTCATCGTTCGCGTCAGCGCTGTTCGGAATCCCGACAGATGTGTGCCGCCGTCGATGTTGCGAATATTATTGGCAAATGCCAGTGCGGTTTCATTGTATCCATCATTGTACAGCATGGCAATTTCACAGGCCAGCCCGTCTTCCACATCTTCTTTACTGAAATACATCACCTCACACAGCGGTGTCTTGGCCTCATTGAGATACTGAACAAACGCCTTGATACCGGTTTCGTAGTGATAAACATCCTTCTTCTGGCAGCGATCATCGATAAAGGTAATATGCACACCGGCGTTGAGATAAGCCAGTTCACGAATGCGCTTTTCCAGCACATCGTATTTAAATTCTATCGTCTCGAAGATTTCATCATCCGGCAGAAACGTCACGCGTGTTCCCCGCTTGGTGGTGGGGCCGACTTCCTGTACAGGTCCGGTCGGTATTCCGCGACGGCATTCAAAATGATACTGCTTGCCGTTGCGCCAGACTTCCGCTTCGAGCCATTCACTCAGGGCATTGACCGCACTGACGCCCACGCCATGCAGGCCGCCGGACACTTTATACGCTTTATTGTCAAACTTGCCGCCAGCATGGAGTGTCGTCAGCACCACTTCCAGCGCACTCTTTTTGGCCTCAGTATGCATTTCCGTCGGAATACCGACACCATTATCTTCAATGGAACAGCTTCCGTCCACATGAACATGCACCGTAATGCGGTCACAGCGTCCGGCCAGCGACTCATCGATGGCATTATCCAGAACTTCATACACCATATGATGAAGGCCGCCTTCCTGGCGGTTGCCGATATACATATCTGGCCGTTTGCGTACCGCTTCAAGGCCCTCTAAAATTTTGATGCTGCTGGCATCGTAAACCGAGGCCTGAGCCGGCTGCGTGGTATCTGTGTTTTCCTGCTCTGTCATTTCGTTTTTATCCTGTATCAGCGCATGCTGCGCTTGGCGCTTTTAACTTTGATTCGTATTTCTTTTATCTTCGCTCCCGGGCAGGCTGCCCGGAGTTTTTCCATAATCTCGGCTTCCATCATCTTCAGCCGGTGCATATAGGGCCCGGGCGGTGACTGAATATATAAAATGCCGCGCGTAAACTGATCCGCACGATAATAGTGAGCCAGCTCGCTGCCGATGGCTTGTTCAAAAGCCGCCGCCACGGTTCCGCCGCGACGCAGCCCATCGACATAAACCTTCATATAACTGCCCAGCGCGTCGCCAAACTGCTGCGGCCCTTTAGGCGGTTTTCTCTGCCAGGCTGTCGCCGACCGCAAAAGCTGGTCTTCCTGCGATTCGCTCAGTTTCTTCACAAACAAATCGCTCCCGCCGGCGGTTATAAATTCACCGGCATGACAATATACAAAAATCCGCTGCCGCTTTTAAACATCCCGGGACGGTCCGACTGTCCCAGGTGCATCTCGAAATCACTGGATTTCAGCACCCGCAATACATCAATCAGATACTGCGGATTAAATCCGATTTCAATCGGTTCGCTTTCGTATTCCACCGACATATCAATCTGGGCGTCACCTGTTTCCGGCGCCCGGCTGGTAATGACCATATTATTTTTCTTCAGTGACAGCTTGATGCCCTTGCTGTCATCACTGGCCAGCAATGCCGCACGACGGACCGCACTCAAAAAAGCGTCTTTGGGCAGCGTCAGCTTTTTGTCATAATCCTTGGGGATAATATCATCGTATTTCGGGAAATTGCCCTCAACCAGATTGGAACTGATCACGACCGGATCACAGGCAATCGTGATATGATTATCCACAAACCGCAGTGAAACCGTTGCTTTATCGCGGGCGGGAATCTTTTCCAGCAGCAGCATCGTTTTGCACGGCGCAATTGTCCGTCCTTCAGGTTCACGCGAGGCTTTTTCCAGGGGCAGTGTCGACTTGGCCAGCCGGCGTCCATCGGTGGCTACCAGCGACAGTTTTTTACCATGCACTTCCCATAAAATACCATTGAGGGCATACCGCGTGCTTTCCTTGGCGGCGGCAAAAACCGTCTGACCAATGGCCTCCTGCAAACGATCCAATCCGACTTCAATATCGGCATCGCCATCAAACCCCGGCACCGCAGGATACTGCGTCGGATCCTGGGTATAAATTGTGAAAAAACTGTCGGACCCTTTTAAGTGAGCAGCATTCTCATCGGTCTCCAGCTCAATGACCTCGTCAAAACTTTCACGAACAATCGACGAAAATTTATCCGCCGGCACAACGGCCTCACCGGCCTTATCGATCTCCACCTGGGTCACGGTATAGGTGATCCCAGCTTCCATATCTGTTGCACACAAACGCACGACATCCTTGTCAGCAACGATTTTCATGCACTGCAAAATCGGCTTGGGCGTCCGGCTCGGAATAATCGAAGTCACCAGTGACAGGGCGTCCTGTAACGCAGTCCGATTAAATCGTACTTTCATAAAGCAGCCTCCATTGTTTTCAGGGGCAGTTTATCCTGCCTCCGTACTTAAAGGGTTCTTTTTTATCTATTGATAAGCCCATAATCTACTCGATTTTGACAGATTTTGCAAAGTCGTTTTAAGTAAGATTTTCAACAAACTGGCTTCTGTCTCAATGAGAGTTTGGTTAGCCTATAATTTAGATATAAGAGTATAAAAATCTTTTTCTTAGTATTTGTTATATGTCCAGTGAGTTTGTGAGATTAGTTTTTGTATTGCCCATTAAAGCTTTAATTTATAACAGGTTATAAAAAAAACCTAAAGATATGGGGGTGTGGAAAACCTGTTAAACTTGCTGTTGAGTTTGCAGGAAACCGTGTTATCAATACTGATACTGAGGATTTTCTCACAAAAAATCAAACAATCCTGACAGGGTAATTCACAAGTTATCCACAAACTATTTCACAGGAGCCCAGGGTGTATCACCAGTGAAAATAAACATATTATAGGGCGTTAAAAACAAGAATATTTAAATATATTATTTTTTATAAGGTCGGAAATTACCACTATTACTTGGACGTGAGCTTACGATGAATCCGTAATTGATTTAAAAACAGCTGTATATCCTCTGGAATCGGGGCCACAAATTCCATCCGTTTTTCTGTGGCAGGATGATTAATTTCAAGTTTCCAGGCATGCAGCGCCGTCCGATTCAGCAACGGCTGCTCAATTGCGGACTCGCGATTTTCAATCTGCCAGGGGTAAACCACTTTGCCGCCGTACATATCATCCGCAACAACAGGATGCTTGATATACGACATGTGAACCCGGATTTGGTGTGTCCGGCCGGTTTTGATATCCAGTTCCACCAGAGAATAACCGCGAAATCGCTCAAGAACGCGATAAAATGTGATTGCCTGCTTTCCAATATCCGGCCGAATGGAATATTTTTCCCGGATAACAGGATGAACGCCAAGAGGGACATCAATACAATCTCCATCCAGTTCTGGTGCTCCATGGACGACTGCCAGGTAAGTCTTTTTGTTGGTCCGTTCGGCAAATTGACGGGATAATTTCCAGTGTGCCGTATCATTTTTTGCAACAATGATTACGCCAGTGGTATGGCGATCCAGTCGATGCACAATCCCTGGTCGGTAATCGGCGAATCCGGCGGATAAATTATTCTTGAAATGATAAACCAGGGCATTTACCAGTGTGCCGCACTTATACCCGCGTGCCGGATGCACAATCAAGTTTGCCTGTTTATTCACAACGACAACATCATCGTCTTCATAAAGAATATGGAGGGGAATATCTTCAGGAATTAATTCCCGCAGTTCCCGCGGCGGTAAAATCAAATCGATCTGGTCGCCCGGATTTAGTTTGTAGCTGGGTTTGGCGGGATGGCCGTTGACATTGACCCCCTGCTCCTTAATTAACTGCTGAAGCTTGGTCCGACTGAAATTACTGAATCGCCCTGTCAAATATTGGTCCAGCCGCCTGAATTTAAGATTCTGGCCAACGCGAAAACAAAGCTGCTGGCCGGCCAATTCCTCGGTTTCAGCGTCCTGAGGCAGGGCTTCTTCATCCAGAGGAATATCCTCCTGCGACTCTATGGGCAGATTGTCTTCCTGCGGCCCGACAGGGTCTTTGGACTGCTTTTTAGACGACATGGCTGAGTTTATTTGGTTTCTGTCTGAGGCTGTTCAGCAGGGGCTGTATCTGTAGCAGCGGGGGTTTCCACTTGCGGCTGCTCGGCAGGGGCCGCTTGAATACTGGGAGCAGTTGATTCCGGTGTAGCGGGCAGTACCTGAACCTGCGGTTGGATAGCAGCAGGCTGTTCTATGGGTTTGTCCACGAAAGTGTATTTGGCATTATTATCGGCCATTTTATTGATGCGTTCCTGAGCCAGGACAGCAACAGGTGTGCCGGCGAAAGCGGTTTCACTGACAATCTTTTGATAAAGATCCCTGGCCTGGTCAAGCTGCCCCAGTTCTTCAGAGCAAAGCCCCTTACCAAAGAGGGCCATCGCCTTAATTACAGGCAGTTTGGCTTTACTGAGAGCCTTTTCGTAGGATTCCTGGGCCTGTTTAATCTGGGTGGAAATTACATCTTCTGCTATCCATTCCTTGCGATAATGTAAATCGGTGCGAAGAGCCTGACCGCGCTTAATCAAGGCAATCGCCGCCAGATCATCATTCGGGGCTTTATCGGCCTCTTTTTCCAGATTATTGGCTGTTACCAGCAGAGTGCTGACCACATCGGTTGTCGCAGCTTCCTGCTGCTGGCGCAAGATAGACAATTTGCTCATTTCCAGCTGCTCAAGGACACTGGAAACTTCCGCTTGAATCTTGGTATCTGATTCCGCTCGCCACCGATTCAGGATTGGCCAACTAATCAGACCGACAATAATCAGACCTATACCTATAATCTGATTGCGATATTCTTTGATTAATCCAGGCAGTTTGGCAATCCACTCTGCAAGTTCGTTAGTCATCAGCTCATGACGTTCTTTTGAGTCCATATTAATGTCCTTTGCTTTGGGCCAATTATCGGCCTTTTTATTCCCGATACAATTAGTTCACAATAAGATAAGATGTATCATTATAGAAACTTTAGTTTTATCTTGCAACAGGACTTTGCCGACAGTACAGTTTTGCAGACAGATTTTCATTATGTTTTTATCAGAATGGAAGGTTGTATGAGAGATTTTATTACAGCGATGATACTGGTTAGCTTATTGGGGACACCACTTGTTTCCGGAGCAACCCCCCCTGCAAACTGGGATTCTTCCCGCTACATCCTCGTCGATGAAGTTAAGCCGGAGATGGAGGCGTATTGCCTGACCGTCTTTGAGGGTGATAAAGTGGAGAAGTTTCCTCTAAAAGTTCTTAGTGTGGTCAGACAGGCCAATCCTGCCAGACACATGATTCTGGTCATTGGCACTGATGAGCGATTCAAGCATGTCGGCTCAGTCCACGGCTGTTCCGGCTCGCCGGTCTATATTGACGGCCGTATGGCCGGTGCCCTGGCTGCCGGATGGGACGGCTCTATTGATCCTCTTTATCTGGTGACTCCAATCGAAGATATGCTGCCCATTGGCGAAGGCAAAGAAAAAACCATAACTCATTCCAATACAACAAGTTATGTGGAATTATCAGCGCCGCTTAATATAAAAGCCATTGCAGAAAAAGCCATGACTGACTGGGCACGCTCGATCCCGCACAAGCCTAAAATGCCGCTGGTAACCAATTTGTCGCCCCAGGCCTGCAGTCAGCTTTCAGAGACTTTTTCCTCTGCCGGCTGGATACCCTTGCAGGCTGGCGAACTGGCTCAAGCCAGTAATCAATCCCAATCCAAGTCAGTTTTTGAACCCGGCGGCGTACTGATCCTGCCGTTATGTTCCGGGGACATTCGTATGGCTGTAACCGGCACGGTAACTGAAGTTGTCGGGGATAAAGTCTATGGATTCGGACATCCTTTTAACGGTATTGGTGCTGTTGAACTGCCGATGGCAGCTGGAAAAATACACACCGTAATCGCCACTCGCGACAACTCCTTTAAGCTGGGTTCTGCGGGTGAAGTGGCCGGAACACTGCGTTTCGACCAGGAATGCGGTGTAGTTGGTTTTGCAGGGCCAATTCCCAAACTCATTGATATTGCCGTGAATGTCAAACGATTCGATGACCCCGAACAGCGGACTTTTCACTGTAAAGTGGTACGTGACCGCAGTCTGACACCCCGAATCCTGCGATCGGTTGTCTTGGGTGCCGCATTATTCCAGGGCGAACTGCCCCAGGAACATGCAGTCTCCTATCATTATAACGTCCTGCTTGAAAACGGCCGCACCATTGAGTTCAAAGGAATCTCTTCCGGTAATTCCGTGATCACGCCTGCTGGTGAACTGATGTCGCTGGCAGCTGCATTGATGAATAATCCTTTCCAGCAGATGCCGCCGGACAAAATCACCCTCGATATCGAAATTACGCCGAAGAATCTGGCAGTGTCGCTGTGGGATGCCAGGCTGTCCGACAATGTCGTCAAGCCCGGTCAGACAGTCACCATTCAAGCCGCTCTCAAAGGCTTCCGTTCCGAGCCGATTCCGTTTACCATTGAACTGCCCATCCCGCAGGATTGTCCGGACGGAAAATATCAGCTTCAAATTCTCGGCTCAGATGCGTATCAGTCCTTCCTGAATAGAACGGTTCCGCAGCGGTTTACCGTGGTGGATGCACAGAGTCTTCTGGACGGATTCAACCGGGTTCTCAATATCCCGCAGGATCGACTGTTTGTGTGCCTGCCGATTTCACAATCGGGGCTTGCCGTACGCAATACCGAACTGCCCAACCTGCCGGCCACCCGGATGATGGTCCTGGCTGATGCCAAACGCATTCAGCCCATGACTCCCTACACCAATTTCGTGGAAACCAGCATTCAAACTGGTCTGATTGCTTCGGGCTCGGCTGCCATAGAACTCACCGTGGATAAAAATAAATAATAAGGAATCATCATGTACACCATTAAAAAAATCAGCTTCGTATCCATTGCAGCACTTATCATTGTGTCCAGTACGGCCTCCGCTGTGACATCCGTCATCGTCCGCAACAAAACCAGCGACGATCTGCTCAAAGGGACCACCGATGCCGTAGTGGTGGACTCTGAAGGCCAAATTCGTCTGGCTCCCAAGACCGAAGCCCTCAGTTTTACCGGCCTGCTCGACGACATCTGGAGTGTCAATACCGTTCTGTCCGACAAAGCCGGGACACTGTATTTCGGTACCAGCCCCGCCGGCAAGATTATCCGCTTCCGCGACGGCAAGGCTGATTTACTGTATCCCAAACAGCCCGAACCGGCTGCTCAGCCGGAAACCGCCGACCCTGCCGCTGTCCAGCAAAGCCCGCAGCCCAATGAGCATGTCTATGCCCTGGCGCTCGACGTGGCCGGACGTGTACTGGCCGGAGTCAGCGGCGAAAAAGGCAAACTTATCCGCATCGCCAACGAAACCGAGACCGTCTTTGAAAATGAAAAAGTCCAGTACATCTTTGCGATTCTGCTGGATAAAGACAATAATATCTATCTGGCCACCGGGCCCAACGGCCAAATCTGGCAGCTTGACGCCTTTGCCCAGAATCCCAGGCTGGTCTGCGAATTGAAAGATAAAAACATTTTATCGATGGTTTTCGGCGCTGACGGTTCTCTTTTTGCCGGCTCTGATACCCGCGGTATTGTGTATCGTATTCAGCCAGCCAGCGGTCAGTATAACGTTCTGTTCGACAGCGATCAGGATGAAATTACAGCCCTGCGTGTGGCTGCCGATGGCTTCATCTATGCGGCCGCGACCAGCGCCAATGTCGCCAACCAGCAGCTTCAGGCCGGGGCCTCTCTTAAAAAAGCCCCCGGTAAACCCGATACTCCTGCCTCCGGCAGCCCTGCTCCTGCTGACGGCGGTCTGAATCTCAAGACCCCCGCGACCGACGAAAAGAAAAATCAGCCCGCACAACCGCAGCCGCAGGCCCCCAAGGCCCCCGCTCCCAAGTCGGCGGGTTTTGTCTATAAAATTTCGCCGGAGGGATTTGTCACCGCCATTTTCACCGAGCCGGCGGTCTTCTATACTCTGCTGGATAAAAATGACAAGCTCCTGCTTGGTGTCGGCCCCAAAGCCAAGCTGTTTTCCATCGATCCGGTGTCCGAACAGCGCCTGGTCGTCTATGAAAACAAAACCAGCTCGCAGATTACAGCCTCCGCCATAGACGGCAAAGATGTGATTCTGGCCCTGGCCAATCCCGCCTCCGTTGTCCGTCTCAGTGATGCCCTTAATCGCAAAGGCACTTACACCTCCGAGCTTATTGACGCCGGCCAGCCCGCCCGCTGGGGCAAAATTCAGCTCGATGCCGATATCCCCGACGGCTGCAAGGTCCTGCTGTCGGTCCGCTCCGGCAATGTTAAAGACCCCAACGACTCGACGTTCTCCGCATGGACACAGGATACTGCGGTCACGGCTCCTGTGGATGCAGCCTGTCCAGTGGGCCGCTTCTGCCAGTACCGTCTGACCTTCCAGTCCAATGATGATGCTGCCACTCCGACAGTTCGTGAAATTGCCGTCGCTCAGGTTATCCCCAACCTTGCACCTCGTGTTCAGGCTGTAGCTGCACAAAAAGCCGATAAGCAGAAGCCCTATGCCCTGCTCATCCAGACCCGTGCTGAAGATGATAACAAGGATGCGCTTGAATATACCATCGAGATGCGCAAGCTCGGCCGCAGCAACTGGATTCTCATCAAGGATAAACTGGATCAGCCCAAATACGAATGGGATACCCGTACCGTGGAAGACGGCCGCTATGAAATCCGTGTCACCGTCTCCGACCGTCTGGGCAATAACGAAGTTTCAGCTCTGACTGCTTCGCGCATCTGCGACCCCATTGTTATTGACAACACCGCCCCGGCAGTCAAAAATGATAATCTGACCGTCGAAGGCACCGTTGCCAAGCTGACTTTGTCGGTTGTTGATGAACTGTCCGTCATCGGCAAGGTTCAGTACACCATTGACAGTGACACTGCATGGAAATCCAGCCTGCCCGACGACGGAGTCTATGATACTACCGATGAGCAGGTTGCCATTGTTGTCTCTGAGCTCAAGAAAGGCAGCCATGTCCTGGCCGTCAGCGTCGCCGATGACCTCGGCAACACCGCTTATAAGACCTGGCAAATCAACATCGATTAAAAGAAATCATCGCGCAGAACAAAAGCCCGCAGCATTATGCTGTGGGCTTTTTTATTGCGGGGCACAAGTTGGGTCGGAATTGATACAGTATTCGTGTAGATTTTGTGTCTTCAGAGGCTGCTGTTATACCTGTTCCGATTCCGAGGCCATACACCGCTGTCCAACCGTATAGAATTTTCGCAGGAACTGAAACATCCGCCCCGAGCACACCCCCAAATCCTCATGCGACCACTTGGGGTTTCGCATCAGAGGATTAAAGCCCGGCGTCATTTCCGCCATCAGCCAGTCGTTGGGCTGAAAGCCCATCGTCCAGTCATGAAATTGCCGGGTATGGATCGGTTCCAGAAGCAGAATAGATGTATCTTTATATCCACAATCCGTGCAAATTCCCTCATATACTTCTTTGACCAGACCTTGCGGCCCTTCGAGCACTCCCACAAATGTCTGCTCATTGTAAAGCAAAATTCCCGTAAGGCCGATCGAACGATACCGCGGCCGCTTCGCTAAAAGCATATCAATCAGCCCTGCATCGGTAAATGGCTTTGCCTCAGAACTGACATACATCAGGCAAATCAGTTGTTCGGTGGTAAATGCATCCATTTGTACGGACATCGTGACCCCTTTCGTACGGTACAAAATGAATATTCCAGAGAGCCCTGGCACAGATATCAACAGCGCCCATCTATCGCTTATGCTCCATCATGGTAGCCTAATACCACTGTTTTATATCGTAAAGCATCCTAAATAGACTTTAGCCATTCCGTTATTTTTCACCGCAAAATGGCATGTAGAATGAAAATTCAGTAAAAATACGGATATATCATGCAAATGGTTATTCATCTCCATTAAAATCCATATAAGAGTTTTCTTACAATTTTGTCACTTTTTGCAGTAAAGTAATTCTGAAGGATTAGGGTTTGAAAATAAACGATAGAAATTGTAGGATATGTCCCAATAAGACGGTTGGTTGACATGAATAATGTCAAGTACTTAGTCAGGAGCTTGTCGAGTAGATGATGACCGGAAGAAAAAAACAGGCTATAGCAGCGGCGATTGTATTGGCTGTGGCACTGGGCTGGTATGCCTGCGCCAAAATACGCTATCAGTTGGAACTGCCGCTTTATCAGATGGCTTCATGCCTGAGATTGTATATCAGGGAATGTCACGCATTTCCACAAAGCCGGGACGATTTGATCCAAAAGGGGTATTTAAAGATTGACAAGTCAGACGGACAGGAATCCTATTCTGTACGCTTTGACCTGGTCGAAGCCATCACGCGAAAAACGACCGACAAGGCTGTTTCAACCACATGGTATGAGATCGATTTTTCATCCTTTACGCTGCGCTACGGAGCACCTGTAGACACCCTGTTTCTCAAAGAGGGTGTGTTATATCAGAAGAGTGATGGCAAGCCCGTATTGCTTTTTAATGGACCACGAAAATGGCTTTTATCCGGAACCTATTCCAGGCTGTCGGCGGAATTATATCGAGAAATGGAATTACGGTTGTGGACTATTCAGTATGATCCCGAAAAATACACATTAAAACAAGGAGTTAATTCGTATATTCGCCGAACACATCTGGAGGACGGAACCGAAATTGGGATTATTGAGCTCAAGGACGGGAGCTCGGCAAAGTACTGGTTTCGCTCACATCATCTGGGTGATGGTAACGGCAGGACATGGTTTGTGATGAGTGATGGTCAGGAGTGTTATATGGCAGGCTGTTTTTGCTGCGAAGTTATCCTTCCTGAAGAACAGCCTATGTCGCTGGATGAACTGCGGGAGTTTATTCGTGTACACAATGGGATTAAGCCGTAAAAACGGCAGAGATCAAAATGTGTTATATTAATCGCTTTAACAACAAATGAACAAAATTCGATTTATCTATAAATTTTTGGTCAGTCCAAATGTTCGAAAATGTATGATTTGGTACACTAAGGCACTGCTTGCAGTTTTCAAGAATCACGACTACCCCAAAGGGATCAAATATTACAGAGCTATTCTGATGAATGGAGCGATGTTAAGTGCAGAAAATGTTGTGTATTCCTGTTTAGGACAGGCCTACTTCTGGAATAAAGACCTCGAAAAAGCGGAAGCGGCTTTACTTAAAGCATTGAAATTTAATTTGAAAAGAAATTATCACAGTTCTGAAGTGTATGAGTTCATGGGGTATATCGCACTTAAAAAGAAAGAGTATAGTGACGCACTGATGT
>JAFGQP010000172.1 GCA_016935635.1 Sedimentisphaerales bacterium | reverse complement strand
GTGGTCGTACTGATGACAATCGGATTGGCCGGATCATAGATCAATCCATTGCTCTGGGTCGGAATCGAGTTATCCGTGGTATATCGAATAACCGCCGACGGGGTAGAGCAGCTCAGATACACCGTCTGAGAGTCATCGTAAAAGCCGCGACCGACGCTGAATTTGGTATCGGCGACCTCACCTTCATAGATGCCGGTATTGGCACCGCCGGGAGTGGCACCGGTCAAATAACCAATTCCTCCATCGGAGGTAAGGCCATAGGTGACAAAGCCTCTCTGTTTGGGATAATCCCGGTATTCATATTCAATCTTTTGTCCATCCGGCTGCACGAGGGCAAGATCCCCCTGGAATGCCAACTCAAAATTGGTATGCAGCTTGCCCAAATCATCGATAAACGGATAGCCGTATTTAAGCGGGTCTTTCTTGGATGCAAAAATAATCATATATCCCTTGCCCGCAATGGAAGTGCCTGCCGGGAATTGCCATTGGGTCAGATCGGCCGGGTCATCCGTCAGATACCAGCCGCTCAGATCTACCGTCGTATCGGTTTGATTGTAAAGCTCAATCCAGTCATCATAGGAAGATTCCCCTCCTATGATGGTGTAGATATTGACCGAAGGCACAGGTTTCAAACCGCTGATATTGGAGTTGACGGCCATAAATTCGTTGATAACCACGGATTCCGGAGGAATTTCGGTGTATGTCGCCGAAACTAATGTATTCTGACCCCGTACAACCTCTACCGATTGCGGCTCCGGGCTGACCCATCCGGTAACAACCGAATAGTCAATCTGATGCGTACCCTCCGGAACAGAAGACAGAACATACCCGGATGGATTCCAGTCCCCCTGGTCCAGCCGCCAGGTTGCACCGCCCGCCGCAGCCTCCGACGGCAAAAAAGTGACCGTCACTGATCCGGTCCAGTCCTCCAGCCAACTTTGGCAAACCAAACTCAGGTCCAAAAGATTGGCTTGCTGATTTCCGTCCAAATCCGCTTGCTGTGGTGTCTCAGACATCCATAAGTCCGATAACCAGATAAAATCAGACAAACTGACCTGACAATCACCGTCAATATCCCCTACCGGACAAACCGGATCAAGAACGGTGATTGTTGTCACAGCAGTCGTTTCCAATAAACCATCATTGGCTTTGATTTGCAGTTCATATTGTCCCGGGGCCGGAAAGACAACCTGGGTCGAAGCTTGCTCAGGACTGCTGAATTCCACAGGCTGCGGACCGGAAACCTGTGACCACTGGGTGGACAAAAAGCCTTCAGGCTCTCCAATTCCATCATCTGTTACTTGGGCAGACAGGGTCAGATATTGCTGCGGCCACTGAATCGCAAACTCTGTATCTACAGTAACTTGCGGTGCGGTATTCAGCCTGGAATCCAGTTCCTCCAGCATGAAGCCGCCAAAAGGATACCCATATGTAGTATAGGCTTCGGCACGGACCTTGAAACTGCCGGTGCCGTCACCTTTGTCAGCCACGAAAATATCATCCCACCGAACAACATAACCCGTTGTATCCAAATGATTTCCACCTGCTCTCAAAACAGATTGGTCACCATTTTTCAGATAGATGCCATCCGAACTGTTATTGACCGCACTGGTATGGCCGGAGAGGGTAAAAAGAGTCAATCGATCCGGATAATTGGCTCCACGGATGGCGGTAGTAACAAATGAGTATTTTTTGGATGGATCAAGACCCGTAAATTCAATTTCCACAAACCATCCGGTGCTTCCATAATACACCAGGCGATATGAATAGTCGACTATTCCACCAAACACTTCATAGGCTGGCGTTCCGGGCCTCGGTTGTGCCTCATCATCCGCACTGCCGCTGGTCTCACTGGTTCGCAGCCCCGCAGCGCTGTTCCAGCTAAAGGTTGCCGTTACCGGTGTTTCCAGACCAGTATTGTAATCAATCAATTTACCGGACATATTGGAGGTAAAACCGTTATATACCGTCCAGTTTGTCACATTGGGTGCAGTCAGATCGCCTGTTCCGCGGATAGAGTCGTTATAAGCCCGAAAATCGGCATAACCTATTGAAGAAACAAAAACAAGATATACAAAGTATGTTATACAATGTTTCATAGATACCTTCCCATAGGGGTCGAACTGTTCGGTCGTCATTCTATACTAAATTCAGTTATCGACTTTTTAAGGGGTAAATTTCTGAACATCCCTTTAATAAACGTCTGAACCCCGGGGGGTATTAAAAAAAATTTGCAAAGATTTGTCAGGTTCGTATAATGTCCCACTTATCCCGGCTTTTCGGGATTCTGTAGAGGAAACCTAATTAAATAAGTGAATTCAGGCCGGCTCGGCCCAGACGTTGTCTGCCGGCAGCCCAGTACAAAGGAAACAGGAGCACAACCGAATATGGCAATAACAGCGGAACTCCAGACAGAATTGTTTGGCAAGGATTTACGGTCGTTTGAGCAGATAAAAAAGCTCTCTGTGGTCGTCAATTCCAGCGATCGCACCAGAGAGGTCATCCGGCAGAAAGCACTGGATAGCAGTTCCAATCCCCTGGCGGCAGGTATTGCCCTATGGCTTTGCGGCTGCTATGCTCAGGCCGAAGAGCTGCTCAAAAAGGCAAAAGACTGTGCCCAGAAAAGTCTGGCCCTCGGTTCGTTATACCGGGCACAGGGACTTTACGACAAAGCAATTGAACAGTTTGAATCGGCTAAAAAACAGCAGGCCGAGTCGCTGACCGTCGCCATGGAAAAGGCCGAAACCTACCGTCGCGCCGGGCAGTTTGACAACGCCCAGAAGGAAATCAAAACCTGCCTCAACTTCCAGAATGTCAGCGCTGAATATCATTATCAGCTCGGCCGTCTGCAGGATGCCCTGGGCAATTACGATGAAGCGGCTGAAAATTATCAGACGGCCATCAACCTGGACCCCAATCATGTTCAGGCTGTTTTCCAGCTGGGCTATATCAATGACCTGCGCGGCGAAGAGGAAATCGCGATGGACTATTACAAGAAAGCCACGCAGATTCTTCCGTCCCATGTCAACGCCCTGCTGAACCTGGCGGTTTTATATGAAGACCGGGAAGATTATTACAGGGCCATGCAGTGCGTCAACACCGTGCTGCGTTCACATCCCGGCCACGCCAAAGCCGCCCTGTTCAAGAAAGACATCTCCAGCTCACAGACCATGATTTATGATGAAGAACGGGAAAAACGCAAGGATCGCCAGAACAAGATTCTGGAAATCCCCATCTCCGACTTTGAGCTGTCGGTGCGCAGCCGCAACTGTCTGAAGAAGATGAATATCTCAACCATCGGCGATCTGTTGAAAACAACGGAAGCCGAATTGCTGTCATACAAGAATTTCGGCGAAACCTCCCTGCTGGAAATCAAAAAGATTCTCGACAGCAAAGGCCTTCGCCTTGGAATGGCACTGGAACAGAAAGCCGGCGCCGCTTCTGTGTCCACTACCGAGGACGTCGGCGGAGCCAGCCCCGAACTGCTGAATAAGCCCGTGGATGATCTGGAACTGTCCGTTCGCGCCCGCCGTGCTCTGGCCAAACTGGGCGTCAAAGTCTTCTATGACCTCGTCAGCAGGACCGAAGCGGAACTGCTGGGCTGCAAAAACTTCGGCGTCACCAGCCTGAACGAAATTAAGGAAAAACTGTCCAACTTCGGCCTGGGCCTGCGTAAGCTGGACTAACCCAGTCGATTTGGTCGAGTTTGTGCGGCATTCAGGAAGGATTCTATTTGTTGGTGTTAAACAGACCCAGGCCCGCAGCATACGGTAACACGATACTGTGGGCCTTTATCGTCTCTGCCCTGCTTATGGGCGGATGTGCGAAACGGGAACCTATACGGCCCACATCCGGCATATCCGAACCGTCGGACCGATGGATGCGGGTTTTGCTCTTTGGCAATCGAACAGAGTGTGTCGTCAGCGCTCCTGACGGATTTACCGCAGCCGATGATTCTCATGGCGTGCAGGCGGGCTTTTCGGATACAAGCGAACCGATCCGGATTCGTTTTGGAAACGGAAAAATCCATCTCGGCGATCTGCACCTGGACAGCCCGGTTACTATTTGCCCCCGGCAACCCTATGTTTTTTTTATTGATGGCCAGGGGTATCGCGGCAATTTGCTTATTACCGCCGCAGAGGACCCAAACGCCTTCAGCGCCATTAATCTGGTCCCGCTGGAATCGTATCTATTGGGCGTGGTGGGCGCCGAAATGGTCAGCTACTGGGAACCGCAGGCCCTGCAGGTTCAGGCCATCGCCGCCCGAACGTATGCGTTGTATACCAAGTCCCGCTTTGGCCGGAATCGCTCCTGGGATGTTACCACCACCCAGGCCAACCAGGTCTATCGCGGCCTTGCTGCAGAAACAGCTACGGTTCGACAGGCTGTGGAAGCCACCCGCAACCAGGTACTGACCTGCAGCAACGCAGATGGCCAGGAAGCGATTTTCCCGACCTATTACAGCTCGACCTGCGGAGGTCATACCGAAGACAGCCGCAATGTATTCGGAGAACAATTCGCTCCGCTGTGCGGCGTGGCGTGTCCGTATTGCGAGCCGATCGCCCGGGACCGGTTTTGGAATTGGGGTCCGGTCAGTTTTTCGCTGCCGGAAATCCAGCAGAAACTGTTTTCACGCTATCCGACGATGGCCGAAAAACTGGACGAAATCACCTCTGTCGAGGTAGTTCGAACCGGACAGATTGGCCGGGTCGTGGGTGTTTCGGTCTTCGGCAAAAACGGAAAAAAAGATTTTCTCCGCGGCGAAGACTTCCGCCTGGCCCTGGATTCCACCGGAATGAAGCTTAAAAGCGCCGTCTTTACCATGACCCGACAGGGAATCGTCTATACGTTTTCCGAAGGCCGCGGATTCGGCCACGGCGTCGGCCTCTGCCAGACGGGAGCGGAAAACATGGCCCGTCAGGGCAAAACCGTCAAAGACATCTTGAATTGGTACTATCCCGGTGCCCAGATTACAACATTGCCGGATATGCAATGAAACGATTTGAATTAGTCAAAAACGACAATCGAACCCATGCCCGCCTGGGGCTGTTGACCACGGCCCATGGACAGGTACGCACCCCGGTCTTTATGCCGGTGGGAACGCGCGGCGCCGTCAAAGGCATCACCCCGGCGCACCTGGCCCAGACCGGCAGCAGCATCATCCTGGCCAATACCTATCACATGCTGATTCGGCCGGGCATCGAAGTCGTGGAATCACTGGGCGGTCTGCATACCCTGATGAACTGGGACGGCCCGATTTTGACCGACAGCGGCGGATTTCAGGTGTTTTCACTGAGCACCCTCAACCGCATCGGACAGGACGGCGTGGAATTTGCCAGTCATATTGACGGGGCAAGGCTTTACATCGACGCCAAAGTTGCCACTGTCGCCCAGAACCGGCTTGGGGCCGATATTATCATGTGTTTTGACGAATGTACCCCCTACCCCTGCGAGCCCAAACGGCTGGCCCAGGCCGTCGAACGCACGATTCGCTGGGCCCAGCAGTGCAAAGAGGCTCACAGCAATCCCAGCCAGCTTTTGTTTGGGATTGTCCAGGGCGGATTGGACCTGAATTTGCGTCGGGATTGTGCCGAAAAACTGATTGCGATGGACTTCGATGGATATGCCCTCGGGGGTCTGAGCGTCGGAGAAAACCACGACCAGATGATTGAGACGGTCGATTTTACCGCCCCCTTGCTGCCGGCCGACAAGGCCCGCTACCTGATGGGCGTGGGGATGCCGGCCGATATTGTCGCAGCAGTCCGGGCGGGTGTCGATATGTTTGATTGTGTCCTGCCGACGCGCAACGGCAGAAATGCCTTTGCCTTTACCGCCGGCGGCCCGATTCGGCTCCGTAACAGCGCCTTTTTGAAAGATACGTCGCCGGTCGAGGCAGGCTGCCCGTGCTATTGCTGTCAGCATTTCAGCAAAGGCACGATACGACACTTTTTCAATGTCGGGGAGATGCTAGGCCCGATTTTGCTGTCGCTGCATAATATTGCCTATTATCAGCGCCTGATGAATGAAATACGCCGGCGGATTGAAGACGGCACGTTTGCCGACTGGTCTGCCGCGTTTATTGAGAACTTTAAGGAAAAATCAACCCCATTCGTGGAAGGAACAGAACAATGAGTATGTACTGGATGATCGCCGAGGCCCAGACCCCGGGCGGCTCACAGGACGGCACCGTCGTTACAATGGAACAGGCCGCCCCCGCCGGAGAAGCCCCGGCAGCCACAACCACCACCACCCAGGCCGATGGAACAACCGCCCCTGCACAGCCTGCAAAACCCCAGAGCGTCTGGCCGCAGATTATGCTGATGGTATTCCTGTTTGTGCTGATGTATTTCATGCTGTTTCGCGC
>JAFGQP010000171.1 GCA_016935635.1 Sedimentisphaerales bacterium | reverse complement strand
TTATTTAAATAAGGATATCCATCGTATGAAGCATTTATTTAAGAAAGTATTGGTTTGTACAATTTGTTTTTCATTGGGATCAGTATTCGCTGCGTCGCAGGACACCGCATCCGAGGAAACGATCTGGCTGTCCAGCCTCGATGTGTCGCGTGTTGAACAGGGGTGGGGACAGGCGCGTTCAAACCGTTCCGTTGATAACCGGCGCATGATGATCGCGGGCCAGCGATATCAAAACGGCATCGGTACCCATGCCAATTCCAGCATTCCCCTGCTCCTGGACGGCAACGGGGTTGAACTTTCGGGACGTGCCGGCCTGGACGATGAAACCCGCAACCGGGGGTCGGTGGTGTTTCAGATTACAGCCGACGGAAAAGAGATTTGGACCAGCGGGCTGATGCGTCCGGGTGATGCGGCCAAAGAATTTACGCTGGATGTCAAAGGAGTCAAAGCCCTTACGCTGCTGGCACTGGATGGCGGTGACGGGTTTGACTATGACCATGCGGACTGGGTGGATCTGAAAATCACCATGATCAATAACGGCAAGCCGAAACTGGATATTCCACCCATCGAAGATGCGGTGATTCTAACCCCAAAACCCGCTGCCTCGCCCCGCATTAATGGAGCCAAGGTATTCGGTGTTCGTCCCGGGTCTCCGTTTTTATTCAGAATTGCGGCCACCGGCGACCGCCCAATGACTTTTTCGGCGGACGGACTTCCGTCTGGACTGACTCTCGATTCCGAAACCGGACAGATTACCGGAAAGCTGGAAAAGGCGGGAGAATATAAAGTGATGCTCCATGCCAAAAACGCGCTTGGACGGGCCGATCGGGAATTCAGAATCATTTGCGGTTCGCAAATCGGTCTGACCCCGGCAATGGGCTGGAACAGCTGGAACTGCTTTGCCAGTGCGGTCACGGCAGAGAGTATCAAGGCGGCCGCGGATGCCATGGTGAAAAGCGGCCTGATCGATCACGGCTGGACCTACATTAACATCGACGATTTCTGGCAGGTGCATCGCGATTCAAAAGACCCAACACTCCAGGGCCCCAAACGCAGTCCCGACGGCCGTATCCTGCCCAACCCCCGCTTTGCGGATATGAAAGGCCTCGTGGATTATGTTCACGGCAAGGGCCTTAAAATCGGCATCTATTCGGTGCCCGGTCCCTGGACGTGCGGCGGCTGCGTTGGCAGTTTTGGCCATGAATTGCAGGACGCCCAGCAATACGCCGAATGGGGATTTGACTATCTCAAGTATGACTGGTGTTCCTATAATCCCGCCTTCGAAGACCGTCGTGACGACAAAGACTGGAATCCATACACATCGCCCAATATCCAGTATTCCGGCGGCGATCATCCGATCAAAGGCCGGGCTCCCTTCAAGCGGATGCACGAGGCGCTGGCACAGCAGCCGCGGGACATCATTTACAGTCTTTGCCAATACGGGATGGGCAATGTCTGGGAGTGGGGAACCGAAGTCGGCGGAAACTCATGGCGCACCACGCAGGATATCAATGACAGTTGGAACAGCATGTCAGGTATTGGATTCCGACAGGCCGGTCTGGAAAAGCATGCCGGCCCGGGACATTTCAATGACCCCGATATGCTGGTTGTCGGCCACGTGGGCTGGGGAAATCCAAAACCGACAAAACTCACCCCCAACGAGCAATACACCCATATCAGTCTCTGGAGTCTGCTCGCTTCGCCTCTGCTGATCGGCTGCGATATGACCAAGCTGGACGAGTTCACCCTGAATCTGCTGACCAACGACGAAGTCATCGAAGTTAACCAGGACCCCCTTGGACGCCAGGCCGGCCGGATTACTCAGGAGGGTACCCGTGAAGTCTGGGCCAAGCAGATGGAAGACGGTTCCATGGCCGTGGGCCTGTTCAACCGCAGTCAGCGGGAACAAACTGTTACCATCACGTGGTCCGATCTTGAAATTACCGGGCAGCAGTCTGTTCGCGATCTGTGGCGCCAAAAGGACCTGGGCAAATTCACCGGGCAGTTCCAGGCACAGGTTGGCCGCCACGGTGTGGTCCTGGTGAAAATTGCCCCGGCCAAATAATAATTGAATCGAGACAGGAATTAAAAACGAAACGGATTTGCTCTTTCTGTGGAATCGATACATGAACCCGTTGGCTATAAACAAGAAAGGAAAGTTTGATGAACAAAAAAACTGCGTTAAGAGTGCTTCTGTGTTGTCTGCTTCAGGTCATGAGTTTTATGGTTCTGGCCGATTACCCGATTATATCGAATCGTTACCTGGCTGACCCGGCGTCGCTTGTGCATGAGGGTCGTGTCTATGTGTACTGCTCGAATGATGATGAAAGCCCGCTTCAGGGAGGATATAACATCCCGAATGTCGTGTGTATTTCCACCGCGGATATGAAAAACTGGACGGATCATGGCATCGTTTTCGATGCGGCCAGGGATACGACGTGGGCCAAAAAATCATGGGCTCCCACCGCGATCGCACGGGATGGAAAAATCTTCCTGTATTTCGGGAATGGCGGCGCGAATATTGGAGTGGCTGTGGCTGACAGCCCAACCGGCCCGTTCAAGGAAGTCCTGGGTAAGCCCCTGCTCGAACACAGCACCCCGGGGGTTCAGCCGGCAAAAAACATGTGGCTGTTTGATCCGGGAGCATTTATTGATGATGACGGCCAGGCCTACCTGTACTTCGGCGGCAACGGTGATGATAATGTCCGGGTTGTAAAACTCAAACGCGATATGATCAGCCTGGATGGCGACGTAATCAAGATGAATGCTCAGAATTTCTTTGAAGCGGCATGGGTATTCAAACGCAACGGCATCTATTATTTCACTTACTCTGCTAATCCAAGAGCCGGAATGAGCTTCGATTACATGACCAGTACGGAAAGCCCCATCCGCGGTTTTACGTATGCCGGCAAGACGTCTGACCAGCCTCCTCTCAACGACAATAATCATCACGCTGCCCATTTTGAATTCAAAGGCAAATGGTATGAAGTGTATCATAACCGTATTGTCGCCAATGAGGCCGGCATTCCAACCGGTTTCCGCCGCAACATTGCTCTTGACAGCTTCGATTTCGATGATAAAGGTAAAATTATCAAAAAAGTTCCTACTTTCGATGGCGTTGTTCAGGCGGGCTTCCTTGATCCATTTGACAAAGTGGAAGCGGAAACATTCAATGCCCAAAAGGGGATTGAAACCGAACCGTGTAAAACAGGCGGCATGAATCTTTGTGACATCCAAAATGGCGACTGGGTGAAGCTTCGCGGCGTGAATTTTGGTGACGGTGTCAAATCGTTCACAGTTTCTGCTGCCGGCAAAAAAGGCGGCAAAATCCAGGTGCGTGTCGGCGGCCCGGAGGGCCTGATTCTGGGCACTTGTGACGTTGCCGCCGCCGGCGAAGCGCAGGAATGGAAAGAAGTCGGTTGCAGTATTCGAAAAATAACAGGCGCCATCGATCTGTGTCTGAAGTTTGTCGGGGACAATGGAGACCTGTTCAGTATTGACTGGTGGCAGTTCAAGAAGTAATATGGAAAATCGCACCCTGCGGAGATGCAGTAGGATGCGGCCTGCAACTGAAGGCAGCGCCAAAATCGTATTCGACATAAGAGTGAAAATTCTTTCGAAAGGCAGGTAATATGCCAGGAAAACCTCGTCATCTGATAAAAAGCATTTACACGGCGGATCCCCGGGCCCATGTTTACAACGGCAAAATTTATATTTTTCCCTCTCATGATATCGAATCCGGAATTCCCGAGGATGACACAGGAAGTCACTTCGATATGCGCGATTATCACGTGTATTCCATGGACGATCCTGAAGGGGACGTGATCGATCATGGTGTCGCGCTCGATATCAGCGATGTGCCCTGGGCCCGCCGCCAAATGTGGTCCAACGATGTGGCCTGTAAGAACGGGACCTATTACATGTATTTTCCTGCAAAAGATCAAAACGATATTTTCCGAATCGGCGTTGCGGTCAGTGACAAACCCGAAGGCCCATACAAGGCTATGCCGGAGCCGATGAAAGGCAGTTTCAGTATAGACCCGTCGACCTGCCATGACGATGACGGTACGCATTATATCTATTTTGGCGGGATTTGGGGCGGTCAGCTGCAGCGGTACAAAACAGGCAAGTATGAACATAATGACGACCTGCGAAAACCGGGTGAACCTGCAATCTGTGCCAAAGTCGCCAAATTATCCGGCGATATGCTCGAATTCGCAGAGCAACCGCGTGATGTTGTGATTCTCGATGCCTACGGAAACCCGCTGAAAACGGAAGATGAGAACCGTCGGTTTTTCGAAGCGCCCTGGATGCACAAATACAACGGGAAATATTATTTCTCGTATTCGACAGGCAATACGCATCTGCTTTGTTATGCCGTGGGGGATAACCCCTACGGGCCATTTACCTATCAGGGGGTTATTATGACTCCGGTTGTTGGATGGACAACGCACCATTCCATTCTCGAATACAAAGGAAAATGGTATTTGTTCCATCATGACAGTAAACTGTCGGGCGGAAAAACCTGGCTGCGCAGCATGAAAGTAATCGACCTGAACTATCGTAAGGACGGATCGATTGAAACCATTGATGGAAATGCAGACGAATAAAGGCCGTATGGCCCCGGATGAAACCGTACCGGTGTATATCCGCGATAATTGCTGATTAAGGAGAATGCAGATGGTAACGAGGCTGTCTTGTGCAATACTGACGGGTTTTCTCGCTTTTTCTTTTTTGGGGAACGGAAATGGCCTTGCTCAGTCGGATTCCCAATTGATTCCGGAAGACTTCAAACCGGCCTCGTCCAATCAGCCGGGACGCTTATATCCCCAGGTCAACTCCCAAGGCCGCATACGTGCTCAAGTTACTGCTCCGGATGCCATACAAGTTCTTCTGGATGTCGGAGGGAAAAAATACCCTCTGACAAAAAAGGAAGACGGCTCCTGGGTCGGTGAATCAAATCCCCAGGACGAAGGGTTCCATTACTACCAGCTCATTATCGACGGCGCCCAGCTTCCGGACCCAGGCAGTATGTTCTTCTACGGTGCCGGCAGATGGGGCAGCGGCATAGAAATTCCGGCCGGGGATCAGGATTTCTATGCATTGAAGAATGTCCCTCACGGACAACTGTGTGAGCATCGTTATTTTTCGAAAATCACAAATGCCTGGCGTCGTTGTTTTGTTTATCTGCCGCCGGATTATTACAAAGACGGCTCGAGGCGCTATCCCGTTCTGTATCTCCAGCACGGCAGTTTTGAAGATGAGACGGGCTGGGGCGTTCAAGGCAAGGCGAATCTGATTCTCGATAACCTGATTGCTGAAAAGAAAGCCGTCCCGATGATTATTGTCATGGATAATGGTTATGCATCCGTGCCGGGTTCAAATGACGGCGGCGGACGCAGAGGCGCCCGCGGCAGCTCGGCCTTCGAAGATGTGATGATCAGGGAGATTGTTCCGATGATTGATGGCCATTATCGTACGCTTGCCGATCGCGAGCACAGGGCGATGGCTGGCCTCTCGATGGGTGCTAATCAGACCATTCGGATTACCATGAACAACCTCGATACGTTCTCCCATATCGGCGGTTTCAGCGGGACATCCAATTATCCGGACGCATCCCCCCTCGATCCGGCAACATTTATGAACGGAGCATTCAAAGACGGCCAGGTGCTCAACAAGCAAATCAAACTGTTCTGGCTTGGTTTGGGAACAAAAGAGCCTGCTCCGTTCCCGGGCTCTGTTGGAGCATTCAAGGCGATGCTGGACAAGGTCGGGATGAAATACGTGTACTACGAGTCGCCTGAGACGGCGCACGAATGGCAGACCTGGCGACGCAGCTTATATCAGTTTGCCCCGCTTCTGTTCTCGGACCTGAAGGCGCAATACGCCGGCCCGGCTGAAACGGACGGATTGCGTATCTATACTGCCGGACACAGTCTGCATTGGTATGTTCCGGATATTCTTGCTGAATTGGCTTTGGCTTCCGGCATCAAAGGACATAAAACAGCGGGAGTACAGAGTCTTGGTGTATCACGCACCCTCCAGCATTGGAACCATCAGAATGGCCGAAATCAGGCCAGGCAGGCCTTAGAGGCAGGGGGTGTCGACCTGTTGACGCTGTCTCCGATTCAGTTCCCGGATGAGGGGATTGAAAACTTCGTCAAATTGGGCCTGGAACACAATCCCAATATGAAGTTCACCGTGCAGGTTTCATGGGGTGGACCTGACATCGATAATCAGGATTTTGACTTTTCTTTACTCATGAGCCGGCCTGACCGAGAAAAAAAACCCGAACAACTTAAAACGCTCAATCAGAAAAATGAGATTGCCGGCCAGGAACAAGCCGCAAAGATCAACCAACAGGCTGGACGACAGGTCGTCTTTCTTGTTCCCACGTCGCAAGCCCTGGTGGCCCTGCGTACCCTGATTTACAACAAACAGATTCCGGGCCTGGACAAGCAGGCCGAATTGTTTGCGGATAATATCGGACACCCGACAGCGCCTCTGCAGGCACTGAATGCGTATTTGCACTTTGCCGTGATCTATGGCCGCAGCCCGATTGGTTTGCCGATTCCCAGCGTCCTGAAAAACGCTGGCAAGCCGCAGTGGAATGATGAGACGTTCAATCGTGCTCTTCAGGAGCTGGCCTGGACAACCGTAATCAACTACTCCCCCAGCGGTGTGAAAACTCCGACACAATAATTCCGGTATCATGTCGGCAGGCAGGGATGATAATAACTTAATATTCAGGGATTAAAAAATTAGATTGACAGATTATGACCGAAAGCGGTAGATTATAGATGTTGTAGATATATAATGACCGGCAATCTCTATATGAAATTAAAGGAACACAAATAAAAGAAGTTTCATAAAGCAGCAATTCAAACCCCCACAGAAAAGGACTAATCTATGAAACGCTGTATAGTTTGGCTTGGCGGATTAGTTTGTATGCAATTGATTCTGGTCGGCTGTTCGACCGTACCCGACAAGGCGGAGTCCAGGGCGGTTCTCAGTGCGGAAGTGGATGAGGCTATCGCGGCGTTTAAGTCCCAGGACCCGACGATTCAGTCCTTTTTTGACAATTCCTATGGCTATGCGGTTCTGCCGAAAGTGACCAAGGGTGCCTTTTGGTTTGGGGTGGCCGGCGGTCGGGGGCAGGTGTTCCGTCAGAACCAGCGGATTGGCTACTGCAAAATGGGCCAGGCGACACTCGGATTTTCCTTTGGCGGCGAGTTTTTCCGCGAGGTCATCTTCTTCCGTCAGCAGCAGGACCTGGACCGCTTCACGGGGGGGGAATTTACCTTCTCCGCCCAGGTGACCGGAACGGCGATTAAGGCAGGTGTTGCCGCCAAGGCCGATTACAAGGATGGCATCGCGGTGTTTGTTCTGGCCGACCGCGGCCTGATGGTCGATGCGTCGCTCGGCGGGCAGAAATTTGCCTATGTCGCCGGGGCACTGGAATAGGACAGGCAAATATTAGCAATTGCGGTATTGCTGCATTATGTACAGCTCAGCATGTTGAGAGCTTTTCCTGACATGATGCGTTGTGAATGTCTATCATAAACCAGGCAGAGGCTGCGGTGAAGTCTCACGAAATGGCTGGGAGTATGTCATGGCAGCAGATCACAATAAGTCTGTCGGACGGGGCCTGCCGATTCTGCAGGGCATAGTACCGATTCAGGCCGACCGGATTCCGTCCGAGATTGTAGCCGGGCTGACGCTGGCCGCGCTGGCCATTCCCGCAGCGATGGGCTATACCAAAATCGCCGGTACCCCCGTGGTTACAGGCCTGTACACACTGCTGATTCCCATGGTTCTGTTTGCAGTGTTTGGTTCGTCCCGGCACCTGGTGGTGGGGGCCGATTCTGCGACGGCGGCCATTCTTGCCGCAGGGATTGCGGGGCTGGCTCCATCCGGCTCTGATGACTATATGGCTATGGCGTCGATTCTGGCCGTCATGGCGGCGGTTTTTCTCATTTTAGCACGTGTTATCGGTCTGGGATTCATGTCGGATTTCCTTTCACGCACGGTACTGATCGGGTTCCTGACCGGTGTGGGAATTCAGGTTGCAATGGGGGAATTGTCCGGGATGCTGGGTCTCAAAAGCGGGGGACATCGCACTGTCGGCAAGGTCTGGGCCGTGATTCAACAGTTGGATCAGACCAATATCTATGCATTGATCATTGCAATCCTTGTCCTGACAATCATCGTCGGTTCCAGAAAAATCTCAAAGAAAATTCCGGGGCCGCTCATCGCCGTTGTCGGAGCGATTGTCCTGAGCCGGCTGCTGAATCTCGGTGCGTATGTGGGCGTGCTGGGCACAGTCCCCAGTGGCTTGCCCCGTATCGGGCTGCCGCATATTGCCTGGAGCTGGGAGCTTGTCGATACGCTGGTTCCCACGGCGTTTGCGATGTTCGTGGTGATCCTGACACAAAGCGCCGCCACGTCGCGTGCCTATGCCGCCCGATACCATGAGCGTTTCAGTATGGATACCGACCTGGTTGGACTGGGGCTGGCCAATCTCGGAGCGGGATTGTCCGGCACATTTGTCGTCAACGGCAGCCCAACCAAAACCCAGATGATTGACAACGCCGGAGGACGCAGCCAGCTTTCACTGCTGGTCACGGCAGGGGTCGTTATGCTGGTCTTGCTGTTTTTGACCGGACCGCTGGCCTATCTGCCTGAGCCGGTACTGTCGGCCATTGTCTTTCTGGTGGGAGTTGAATTGATTGACGTGGAAGGCATGTGCAAAATTTACCGTCAGCGCCGCTCAGAGTTCTGGGTAGCCCTGATTACCCTGTTCATTGTGGTCTATGTTGGTGTCCAGCAGGGCATCATCCTGGCTATGGTGTTGTCGCTGATTGATCATACCCGACGCGGTTACCGACCGAAAAATGTCCTGCTGTCTTTTACGGAGTCCGGTGTCCTGCGTGCTCAGCCGCTGGCAACGAAAGCCCAGGTTGTGCCCGGCCTGATCATCTATCGCTTTACTCACAGTATCTATTACGCCAACAGCGAACAACTGTCCAAAGAGATTCTGGAATTGACCGACATTCCCCACCCGCCTGTTCGATGGCTTTGCCTGGACGCGTCCGCGGTGGGTGATGTGGATTATTCCGCGGCAGAGACGATGCGTTCCATTTTTCTTGTGCTGCGAGACAAGGGTATCCGGCTGGTTGTGGCACAGGTTCTCGATGATGTGAAAGCCAAAAGTCGCTATAATCTGGTGCAATTGTTCGGCAGGGATGCCTTTTTTGAGACGCTCGATGATGTGCTGAACGCCTATCAGACATCTGAAAAAGGAAAATCCGAATAATCCGGTGCACAAACTGGCTCAGGTACAGCCATCCATTTGCGACCATTCAGATCACCCGGTGGTTGTTGTACGGTTTTCTTTCTGCCGGGCAGATGCATATCCCTGTCACTTGTTTCTCCGGCCCGTCGCCACGGAGGATTTCAGAACTGAAATTCCGGATTTTGATTGTAATCAGAATCCGGCATGTTACTATGTGCGGAGCCAGCCAAATGCTGTTTTAGGGCAATTGGCCTGCGGTGATTTATCGCTTCTGGGTCATATCGGTCATAAATTGTTGGAGAAATCATGGAAACGGTAAAATATTGCGGTTTACAGACGGTAACAGCGTGGATAGTGATCATCTTCGGCGGCATGCAGGCAGCCACCAATTATGCCCCACTTCAAAAACGGCCCTACAATGGCCCTTATGAGGGGGCCAATCTCAATCGGATTGCATTCCCCATCGGCGGTATCGGTTCGGGAATGATTGCCCTGGAGGGTACCGGGGCGATCTCGCATGTCTCGGTCCGTCACCGGATGCAGTTTTTCAATGAGCCGTGCACGTTCGCAGCAGTGTGCATTCAGGGCGACAGCGGCAATCTCGCCAAGGTACTCGAAGGCCCTGTGCCCCACTGGAAAATTTTTGGACAGGGCGGCTCCGGCAACGGCAGCGGCAATACCACCTATGGCCTTCCTCGCTTTGAAAAGGCATCGTTTCTGGCCCGTTTTCCGTTTGGAATCATTGATCTGGCCGACGGCGAAATGCCCGTCGATGTCCGGATTACCGGCTGGAATCCGTTCATCCCGGGCAATCCCGACGATTCATCGCTGCCTGTCGGGTCGCTTGAATATCAATTCACCAATAAAACCAGCAAGCCTGTCAAGGCGGTGTTTTCGTTTAATACCGTCAATTTCATGTCGACCGGCGGCGGCAACTCCATCAAAGCGACGAAGAACGGCTTTATCCTCTGGCAGGATGGCTCGGCCGACAATCCCGAACATGAGGGCAGGTTTGCGATTTATACCAGCGACGATAAGACTGTCGTGGACCATTGCTGGTTCAAGGGCGGCTGGTGGGATTCGCTGACACTGGCCTGGGATAATATCGAGAAGGGGACCCTGATGGACAATCCGCCGGTGGACGGCTCGGCCCCCGGAGCGTCGCTGTTTGTCCCGCTGACGATTGGGCCCAACCAGTCACAGACGGTGCGGCTGATGATGACCTGGTGTGTCCCCCAGACCCGCCTGCGCCACGGGCAGAGTGCCAAGGAAAATCCCGGCCCGGCCTTTGGCCGCAAGCCCTCGACCGGTACGGCGGATGGCCAGCAGGCCGTCAGCGGTTTTCTGGGCCAGGGGCTGGTCAATACTTTTGACCCGATCGGCGATGGTTTGACGGGCAGGCTGACCTCACCGGAATTCAAGCTCAATCATAACTATATCCAGTTTCTGCTCGGCGGCGGCGGTCATGCCGGGCAGACCTGCATCAACCTGCTGATTGACGGCAAGGTCGTTCGAACTGCAGCCGGCAGGAATACCGAAAAGCTCGAATGGACCACCTGGGATGTCGCCGAATTCAAAGGCAAACAGGCCAAAATCGAGATTGTGGATGAAAATACCGAAGGCTGGGGGCACATTCTCGCCGATCAGATTATCCTGTGCCAAAAGCCTTTTGAAAGGGCTTCGCAAAGCGTCAATAATCCCGATGCCATCCTCCTGCACGATTTCGAATCGGAATCGTATAAAGACTGGATTGCCCAGGCCCCCCCGGCACCGGAAGACTGCGCCGAGGGAACCTGTGCGGATGGGAGCTGCGGTAAACTATCCACCTATTATTTCCCCTGGTATGCGTGCCATTTTGCCTCCCTGCAGGATGTTATCGATTACTGGACTATCAACTACGACCGGCTTCGCAGTCAAAGCGTGCTGTTCCGGGATGCGTTTTATGATACAACCCTGCCTGCCGAGGTGGTCGAGGCGGTCGCCGCAAATTTGACGATTCTCAAATCGCCAACCGTCCTGCGCCAAAGCGGCGGCAGGTTGTGGTGCTGGGAAGGCTGCTCGGATAACAGCGGCTGCTGTCCTGGCTCCTGCACGCATGTCTGGAACTATGCACAGGCGACGTGCCATTTATTCCCCTCGCTGGAACGGTCGCTGCGCGAAACGGAATTTTTCCAGAGTCAGAACGCCGAAGGCCACCAGACCTTCCGCTCGGCGCTGCCGATTCGCCAGATCAAAAGCAGTTTCCACGCCGCCGCCGACGGCCAGCTTGGCGGAATTATGAAGGTCTATCGGGACTGGCACATCTCAGGCGACACTGTCTGGATGAAAAAGCTCTGGCCGCAGGTCAAACAGAGCCTCGATTACTGCATCAGCACATGGGACCCGCGCGGCAAAGGCCTCCTCGAAGAGCCGCATCATAATACCTATGATATCGAGTACTGGGGTCCGGACGGCCATTGCGGCAGCTTCTATCTGGGGGCGCTGACGGCGGCTATTGAAATGGGCAAGACCCTCAATGAAGACACCGGCCGCTATCAGCAGCTTCTGGCCGATGGCCGCAAGTCTATGGAAACCCGGCTCTACGACGGCGAATACTTCTATCAGAAAATCCAGACCGAAGGTCTGACCAACACCTATCAGCCGCTATCTTACGCCGGCAACGGCAAGGGCTATCAGCCCATGATCGAGGTACTCAATCAGCAGGGGCCGAAATATCAATACGGCAAAGGCTGCCTGTCGGATGGCGTCCTGGGTTTCTGGATGGCCCGCGTCTGCGGTCTCGATGGCGATATCGTTGATCCTGCCAAAGTCCGCAGCAATCTCAATGCGATTCACAAGTATAATTTCAAGCCAACTCTGTTCGACCATGTCAACCCGCAGCGGCCCACCTACGCGATGGGTCATGAAGGCGGCCTGCTGCTGTGCACCTGGCCCAAGGGCGGCAAATTGTCCATTCCGTTTGTCTATAGCAATGAGGTCTGGACCGGCATCGAATACCAGGCCGCCTCGCACCTGATGCTTGAGGGCATGGTGGATAAGGGGCTGGATATTGTGCGTGCCTGTCGTGACCGCTATGACGGTTCAATTCGCAATCCGTTCAATGAATACGAGTGCGGCCACTGGTACGGACGGGCGCTGTCCAGCTATGGCCTGATTCAGGGCCTGACCGGCGTGCGCTATGATGCGGTCACTCAGACGCTCTATATCGACTCAAAGGTCGGAAACAACTTCAAGAGCTTTCTGTCCACGGCCGCCGGTTTCGGCTCGGTCGGCCTCAAAGACGGCAAGCCCTTTATCGACATGAAAATGGGCCGGCTCAATGCGCAGCGCATTGTAATTTCCGGCAGGGAATACAAACAATAATTCAGGCAGAAAAACCGGCTTATGTGTCGGTCTGTTACCTGCCCATGTACTCTATCGCTTTCAGAAGCGGAGCGTTGGAGACCTTGACCATGCCGCCCAGCGGCTTGTTCATCTCTTCGATCAGAAAGATGGCTCCGCCGACCGACAGGGCGCAAACCACCAGAGCCGCAACGGCTGTTTTATTGGCCGGGGCAAGCAGTCCAAACGTGCCGAACAGCATTGTCAGCCAGAACAGCAGCACCACAATAAACGCCATCGGCAGCGACAACTGGGCTTGTTCAATCACTAGCCAGCGTGTTTGCAGCAAGTCCCGGCAAATCTCAATCGCCTCAGATTGAAACATCTTCTGCAGATCATTCTGGGGGTTTAGTTCCCGGATTTCGGCTGCGACAAGCTCCATGGTGACGGGAGACTCTTCAAAGGCAATCATCTTTTTCTCGTCAGTCTCCTCGCTGGGCCAAATCATGGCTGCCGTTCTAATCATCGAACAACGAAGCTTGTCCCGAATATCCTGTGTTGGGGGACCGTACTGCGCCAGGATGCGATCCAGTACAATCAGCTTGGCACTGCCCTCGGTGATGGCATTATTCATGGCGTCAAATGAATCTTTGGCCGAGCTGATCAAAAGCCCCAGCACCAGGGCGCTGAGGGTTGCAATCAAACCGGCTCCCATCTTGACGGCATCCCGCGAATCGTCACAGAGATGATGGTCCGGCAGGGCTTTGCGCAGCAGCATTCCCCCCGTCATTCCGGTAAGTACACACAAAAATGAAATGATCCCCAGTCCTGCCGCACTCATACATGGGTTCCTTTGATTGTGGTTATGAAAATAACATCGGTGTTATCTTTTTTAAACAAGGACTGTTTTCTGTTTTGTTATATGTTCTATTGTGCCGGAATGGTAATCATGGGCAGCTTGTCATTGCTGCCGGTCTCGGCAATCGTAAAGAAGAACATAACAGCGGTCAGTGCACGCTTGGTTTTCAAATCGCCATCGTCAACCCAGAACCAGTGATTGCGATAACGTACGGCAACAAAGGCATTGGGCGACTTGTCTTTACCGCTGTGAATTCTTACCGGATACTGCCGGTTGGCCGGGTCCGTATTTTCAAAAGCAGGTACAGCGCGTTGGGCCTTCAAGTCCTCTTCCGGCACATCCAGATAGCTGGAAAAGGCCTGCATGATTTGCAGCATTGATCGACTGCTGACCGCCAGTTCGTCATCCGCTCCGCGCACAGGTGAAAAAGTGAGTGTGAATTTCTGTTGATCTTCCGGCATCTTAAGCAGGCGACGGACCTCCCTAGCCTTTTCCGCGACCTCGGTCGGAATATCGTCGCGCCGGAAGAACATTACGCCGGTTGAGCCTTTAGCCTTATCGTTTTCCACACGCAACCCGACCGCACCCGCCGACTGAATATCGCGCAGTAATTCCAGCACACGCAAAAAATCCGGATCCGCCTCACGCACGATACCCCCGGCCGTTGAGCGGTTGCGTACCCCGTTGAGTGACTCCACCGTCAGGCCCAGGATGAAATCCGCTGCATACCCCGATTGCAGCATGGCAAAAATATTCTTCGGGTCAATCGGGGTGATT
>JAFGQP010000170.1 GCA_016935635.1 Sedimentisphaerales bacterium | reverse complement strand
TACTATTCCCCAAACCCAGAGGGTTGCGCTGCTATTGTAGAACAAGCCTCCGGGCTTGATTTTTGCCTATTGTAGAGCAAGCCTCTGGGCTTGCTGTTATCAATCACGCCAAAGGCGTATCCTTTTATGTAATTGGAATGCCGCCGGCATACTTTATACCTCAAGCACGGAGGCTTGAGCTACAATAAAAAAGAAGCCCTTCTTTTGGAAGGGCTTCTTTACACACTTAGGAGATACTTTGGTTCTTAGTTCTTGTCGCAGAAATTATTTTTTCCGGCGAATGAACAAACCACCCAGAGCCAGAAGGCCCATGGTCATCGGTTCGGGAATATAGGTCGCAGTGCTGAGCAAATTACCATCACCATCAACCAGAGTAGTATCGACAACTGATAACGCTTTGAACGAAATCAGGTCGCCATTCGGAAGCTGGGGTGTTCCAGAACCATCCGCAAAGTTCACTTCAAACAATTGACTGATGGGACCAAAAGCATCGGTAAAGAAACCAATCAGATCAGGATCGGTAACCAAGTCGAATGCACGTAAGGAACCACCATAAGTCCACTGGGGTTCGCCTATGGTGCCATTCTGTGTAAACAGATATCCACCAAGGGCACCAGTATTGTCAGCACCAACAATCTTACCCATCGGGGTATTGGCACCGTCAAGAGCCAGACCAGCATTAGCCAATCCGACAACACTAAGAACCAGAGCAAGAACCATCAACTTCTTCATCATCGTTCTCCTTTCGGAAATTTGTTTGTTTGTACAAACTACTGTTAAATTTAATCTTCGTGTGAAGTGTGTGTCGTTATTAATCTTTAATTACTCAGCAACATAACCGGGGCAATTGGTCAGAGCAGCATCTTTGGCTTTCCAATTGGCAACCAGAAGGTTCAAATCCGCATTGTAAACGCAATACTTGGACAGGGTTTCTGTTGCATGATTGAAGTCAGCAACCGGATTGGCAGTCGCATATTTAGCTTTCCAATTAGCAACCAGAAGGTTCAAGTCTGCATTGTAGACGCGATACTTTGACAGGGTTTCTGTTTTGTTGTCAGCATCACCACGGCACTGGAACTGCCAGCACCAAGACGACATGTCGATACCCGGCTGTGCGGCAACATAAGCATCCCACTGAGTCTGTTCAGCAGCAGTCAATCTATCTCGGCATGTAACAACTCCACCAATCACTACGCACTGATTGATCTTCCAGCCAGCGGCGGGGGCAACTACATTGTCACCGACGACGCCACCACGCAGGGTGTCGAGTTCGATGTCAAAGCAGGATTCACCATCACCGGTCAACTGAACGGTAATGCTGCCATTGGTGGTGATACCAGCCTGTGCACCATCCTGATCAAGGAAGCCAACACTGATTGAGAATTCGCTGGCCGGGAGAGCGGCAACACCCGCGGCGGCCGGATTGGCAACCGGGTGTCCAATGCCGACATCATAACCCGTCGGATTGCTGAATGCATAGTCAATGAATGTGTTGAACGCCGGGGCGGCAACATCGGCGCCGGCGGCGACAACGGCGTCACCGCTTGTGCGGGTCAGCTTCAGAGCCAGACCGCGAAGGGCTTCGCCAGAAGCCAGGGTGTAATCGATTTTCAATACGCCGCCTGTTGCATCAGAAGCCGTGAATTCTACGGCCATTGCCGGGGCCACAAGGGCTAAAACGAGGAGCATTGCAAGGGTTTTTTTCATCTGACACCTTCCTTTCTCTTTTTCTTCTCTTCTTCTCTCTATTTGTTCATCACCCACCGGGCCTTGCTTCCGGTGCATAATGAGAATACGCATTTTTAAAAAACGTCCCGTTCTTCCGTACGGGATGTTACCCTCTTTTCTCCGATCCCCAAATACTTGTCTTACTCATCTCTATCCCCCCGTAACTGCTTTTACTTTCCCTTACTCGGGATTATTCCAGCTATTACAACGCTGATAATACTAAAAAACGTGTTTGGTTGCAAGTAAAAAAAATGTGAAAAAGTAAAAATTTTCGTGCCAGGGGCCCCAATAACGCCTTTTTCAGTATTGAAAACAGTTTCACTGCAGGGCCCGATAATCAAATCAAAATCCAGAAAAAAATATTATTTTTTGAGGCCTTTATGATTTCCGATAAAATTACGAGAATGATTCTGGGCTTTTACGAATAATAGTAATTATTTGTCGATATTAATATTGATAAACGCCATGAATTCGCGTTAAGTATTAAACGCCAATATTAATCGATACAAATACTCCTTAAACAAGTTCTGGTATTTTATATAAGTTATGGCTATACAATTACTTAGTATCTTCTCCGGCAGGCTGGCTCTGTTGCGTATCGTTATGTTAATGTCGGCCTTGGCGCTATTTGGAATCGGTATGGCCGGGATTTACAGTGCGGGCAACCCGATGACAGAAACCGTTACGGATGAAGACGCAACAGCCATTTCCGGGTCTGATAATACTGATATTGACACTTCCACCCTTAATCCCGACAAAACGAATCAGAATGCTGGGGCCTGGAAAAAACAGCTTGTATTTGCTGTCGCAGGATTATTTGCCTTTCTTATCGTCAATTTGATCGATTATCGACGGCTTGGACAGGCCAGTTATTGGATTTACGGGGTCGTCTTAGTCCTGTTAATGGTCATATTGCTGGATAAATGGATTGACATTCCGTTTGTTCCCTATGTCAAAGGGTCCAGACGCTGGATTCGTCTGGGTATGGGAAATCATTATATTCAGATTCAGCCGTCAGAGTTCTGTAAAATCGCATACATCATGGCCCTGGCATGGTATCTGCGGTTTCGCAGCAATTACCGGCACCTTGTCGGGCTGGCCGGTCCATTCGCACTGACGGTGCTGGCGATGGCGCTGATTCTGCTGGAGCCGGACCTGGGGACGACAATGCTGCTGATGCCGATGCTGTTTTCGATGCTGTTTGTGGCGGGGGCTCGTGTGCGGCATCTCCTTTTATTTATTGGACTTGCGATTGTGGTCAGTCCGATTTTGTGGACGATGCTGCACGATTATCAGAAGATGCGGATTTCCTGTGTGCTGCTGCAGAATGAGCGGATTTTTCAGGCGGCCTCGGAGCATCCAACCCTGGCAAAGGTTCTGGTCGGATCGCCGGCTCGTCTGCGGGACTGGAAGAGAAATGAAGGCTATCACCTGATGCATTCCAAGCAGGCGATTGCTTCCGGCGGGCTTGCGGGATATGGCTATGGCAAGGGGCCCTACAGCCAGTACGAATACCTGCCGGAGCGGCATAATGACTTTATCTTTGCGATGATTGCTCACCAATGGGGTTTTTGGGGCGGGCTTGTGGTGATGCTTTTGTATGCGATCCTGTTTGCATGCGGGGCGGAAATTGCTTATTTAAACACAGACCCGTTTGCCCGACTGACCGCGGTGGGGATTATCGCGATGTTTGCGGTGGAGGTGGCGGTGAATGTGAGCATGACACTGGGATTGATGCCGATTACGGGTTTGACGCTGCCGTTTGTCAGCTATGGCGGGTCGAGCCTGATGGTTAATATGATTGCACTGGGATTGCTGAACAATATCGGTCGATTCCGGCCTTTTTCAGTGGCGGGCAAGCCGTTTGAACATTTCCAATAACGATACGGAGGCGCACCATGAGAATCGAACATATCGCATTATGGGTCAATGATTTAGAGTTAATACGCGACTTTTATATCCGCTGCTTTGGGGGGCGTTCGGGGGATAAATACCGAAATCCGAAAACGGGGTTTGAGTCGTATTTTGTCGCTTTTGAGGACGGGGCCAGGCTGGAATTGATGAGGCGGCCCGATGTCTGCGAGAACAAGACCGATGCAACGGTTCAACGGCCGGGGTATGCGCATGTTTCGTTTGCCGTGGGATCGGAGCAGAAAGTGGATGAATTGGCCCGAAAGCTGTCGATGGATGGATATCGCAACATCGATGGGCCGCGACACACCGGAGACGGGTACTATGAATGCGTATTTCTGGATCCGGAAGGAAACCGGGTCGAGATTACGGTTTAGGCCTTGGGCTTTTTGGCATTCCAGAGCTGGCGGACTTTTTCCCAGGTCTTGGCGCCGATTTTGCCGTCGGCTTTGAGCTGATTGTCGGTCTGAAATTTCATCACGGCCTGATTAGTGCTGGTTACCGCCCCGCCCAGTTGATACCCGATACCATCCAGAACTTTCTGCATATAGAAGATAGCGAGGTCGTATTTTTTATCCGGCTTGGTGGTGTCGATAACCCCCAGACGGGCGATTTCATTTTCGACAATGGTAATGTGAAAATCGATTTCCGAGGCGGAGGACGGTTTTGATGCAGTCGGAGAAATAGCAACCTGGGGTCTCTGGAGAATCTGGCGAACGGCCATGCAGATTTGTTCAGGGCCGGCGGCCTGGGCAATCGTCATCTGGCCGGAGCTGATGGCGGCGGTCTTGAGGGATTGAACTGCGGTGGTCAGACGGGTGTAAGTTTCAAGGGAGACGGTATTTTCCTGGAGGTCCTGAAGCTGCCCCATGAGGACTTCGCGACCTTTTTCCAGATCGGTAATCTGGTCATCTTTGGTACCGAGTTGTTTTCCTTTGGCGAGAAAGCCATACCCCAGAGCCAGAATCACGACCAGTTCGACACCTATCACCACCCAGTACATCTTTGTCTTTTTATTATTCGGAACCAATAACGTTGCCATATTTTATCTCGCTAAAGTATATCATTTACCAAACCTAACATCCCCCGCCCAAGACCTGCACACCTGGCAAGGTAAGATTGTCGCGGAAGAATTTATCATACGCGGAGCGATTATATCCTATTCTTTTGCTCTATCAACTTAAAATATGATGTGTTTATTGTCCAAATATTGTCCTTCCAAAGACCATATATTACATATTTATACCCGACATGTCGCTGTATAAAGATTGTCAGATAAAGTGATTTGAACTACAATAGCGGCCCATGGAAACCCGTGGGATAATGTGAATGAACGCTTTTCAGATGAGGTGATCTATGATTTTGAATCGGTTGAGACCTTTCAGGCAGCAATGGCATTTCATTTTGCGGATTTGTCTGCTGGCAGGAGCCGCCGGTCTGCTTTTGCCGGGCGGGTGCATGGCGGCACAGACGGCAACGACAGCTAAGGCGAAACATACGTTTACTATCGGCGAGACTGATTTTCTGCTGGACGGCAAGCCGCTGCAAATCCGCTGCGGCGAGATTCATTTTGCACGGGTGCCCCGCGAATACTGGCCGCACCGGCTGCGGCAGTGCAAGGCAATGGGGCTCAACGCGGTGTGTGCGTATCTGTTCTGGAATTATCATGAATGGAATGAGGGCACGTTTAACTGGTCGGGGCAGGCGGATGCGGCGGAATTCTGCCGGCTGGCACAGGCCGAGGGCCTGTGGGTGGTGCTGCGTCCCGGGCCGTACGCGTGTGCGGAGTGGGAGATGGGCGGGCTGCCGTGGTGGCTGCTGAAACATGACGATATTGCGCTGCGGTCACGCGACACGCGATTTGTCGCGGCGGCACAGACATGGCTCAAGGAAGTCGGACGCGTGCTGGGGCCGATGCAGGTGACCGAGGGCGGGCCGATTCTGATGGCTCAGGTGGAAAATGAATACGGCTTTTACGGCAAGGACGCGGACTATATGCGTCAGATGCGGCAGGCGATGCTGGACGGCGGTTTTACGATTCCCCTGTTTGCGTGCAATCCGCCGTATGCCCTTGGGAACGGGCATGTGCCGGATTTATTTCAGGTGGTCAACTTCGGCAGCGATCCGGAAAATGGATTCAAGGCGCTGCGCAAGATTCAGCCGACCGGACCGCTGATGTGCGGGGAGTTTTATCCCGGCTGGTTTGATACGTGGGGCTATCCGCATCATAAAGGCGACACGGCCAGGTACATCCGCGACCTGAAATATATGCTGGAGCATAATGCATCGTTTAGTATTTATATGGCGCATGGGGGGACCACGTTCGGGCTGTGGGCAGGCAACGACCGCCCCTTCAAGCCGGATACAAGCAGTTATGATTACGATGCGCCGATCAGTGAGGCGGGATGGATTGGCGAGAAGTTCAATCAGACCCGGGAACTGATGGCCAAACACCTGCTGCCCGGAGAGAGCATTCCTGAGCCGGCGCCGGAAAATCCGGTAATTACGATTCCGGCCTTCACGCTGACAGAGACAGCGGTGATTTTCGATAACCTGCCCAGGGCGATTACGGATAAAGAGCCTCGCAATATGGAGGAGTATAATCAGAGCCGCGGGTGCATTCTCTATCGGACGACGATTCCGGCCGGGCCGGAGGCGACACTGAAGGTCGGCAAGGCCAATGATTTTGCCTGGGTGTTTGTCGATGGCAGGCAAGTCGGGATTATGGATACGCGTTTTAACCGTTATATGGTCAAGCTGCCGGCACGAACCGCTCCGGCCCAACTGGATATTCTGGTGGAGGCTATGGGACGGATTAATTTCGGCCCGGAAATGCACAACCGCAAGGGGCTGCATGGGCCGGTGGAAATCACGGCCGGACAGACAGCCGTTGCCCCCGGCCAGTGGAGCGTCTATTGTCTGGACCTGAGCGATGCGATGGTGGCGGGATTGACGTGGAAGCCGGGCAAGGCAGAAGGGCCTGCATTCTGGCGCGGAACGTTTACGCTCGACAAGACGGGCGATACCTTCCTGGATGTGAGTTCATGGGGCAAGGGCGTCGTGTGGGTCAACGGCCATTGCATGGGGCGGTTCTGGAATATCGGGCCGACACAGACGATGTATGTGCCGGGGCCGTGGCTGAAAACGGGCCAAAACGAGGTGATTGTGCTGGATATGCTGGGGCCGCAGGAGGCGTCGCTGGCGGGCGTGACGGTGCCGGTGCTGGACAAGCTGCGGCCCGAGCTGGATTTCAGCAGCAAGAAGACCGAGTACGCCGTCAAGCCGAATCTGGAAGCCCATAAGCCCGTGCACAGCGGCACTTTCGCCGACGGCGTCAATGCCCAAGAGATAATGTTTGCCCAGCCAGCAACCGGACGGCAGTTCTGTTTCGAGTCGCTCAGTGCCCTGGATGGCAAGGTATACGCGGCGATCGCGGAGCTGGATTTGACGACCCCGGACGGCAAGCCGATAGCCCATACCAACTGGACGATAGCCTATGTGGACAGCGAAGAGGTGGCGGCTGAAGACGGATCAGCCATGAACGCCATCAACGGTCAGACGGCGGACTTCTGGCACACGGAATGGAAGAACGCCCAGCCGGGCCATCCGCATCGGCTGATTATCGAT
>JAFGQP010000169.1 GCA_016935635.1 Sedimentisphaerales bacterium | reverse complement strand
GGAGGGATGCCCCAGATGATGCAGCCTCAGCCTCAACCCGGCCGTCGCGGCGGACGAACCAATGAACCGGGCATGATGGGGATGGATCCGATGATGGGAATGGAAGGCGGAATGCAGCCGATGCGTCCCACTCGTCCGGTTCGTACGCAGCAGAATATAGAAAAAGATTACAATACGGCTTTAATTAGCGACAGAACCAAAATCAATACCCTTAAAGATATTATGGTTTGGATTCATGATGATTCGGCGATACCCGGAGCAACTTATCAGTATCGCGTTCGTTATGGCGTATTCAATCCAATCGCCGGCAAGAACTGGTTTGCCCCGGACAGCAAACCCTATCAGAGCCATGTGGTGTTATGGAGTCCGTACACGGAATTGCCCGATCCGGTTAAGATTCCCAAAATGCTGCACATGTTCCCGATGGATGTCCTGGCCAATAATTCCGGTGTCAAGATGGAAGTCTACAAATATTATATGGGGCAGTGGCGGATGGAAAATTTCGAGGTTCTGCCCGGCCAGATTATCGGCAAGCCGATGGAAACCAAGCCCAAAACTGCAGGCGGCATGGAGGGCGGCATGGGACTCATGAATCCCGGGATGATGGGAGGTATGGAGACGGGTGGTCCGCTGCTTGTGGATTATGCAACGGGTAATATGCTGGTGGATGTGATCCAGACGCTGGACTGGCTGGGAACCAACTACCGCCAGAGAGCTTATCCGATGATGCTTTATATCGATGCGAATAATCAGATGTTTACTCTGGCCGCCCGCAAGCAGTTCTGGCCCAGAGAGATAACCTCCGAGTACAATGCTGTCAAACAGGAAATGACACGAACGAGCGGTCAGATGGACACGAACATGATGACCACACCGATGGGAATGCCGATGGAAGGAATGCCCATGGTCTTCTAGGTGTACAGCAACGCAGTGATTGATAACGCCGTTCTGGAATCAGGGCGGCGTTTTTTTTTATGCCCTGCAGGAAGACCGCAGCCTGAGGGGGCGTCGCATGTCGGGGTTGGGAACCGGAAATTCGGCCCTGATTTGATAGCGACGCCCGGGCAGCAGATCAAAAAAGTTATCGCTCAGCACGGCCGGCGGGTCGGGAACAATCTCAAGGTCCTTGACAAACCAGCGGCTTTGCAGAGTGTATCGCAGGCTCCAGCGGTCAATGGTTTCGATAGTGATATCCAAATCCAGGGGCCGCAGCTGGGCGTATTTGTCCGGGGTGAACAGGTAGGTGTTTTCGCCGAGACGCTGGTCGTCCTGATAGACGGCCAAATGCAGAATTGATTTTTCCGGGCATACGGGATTCAGCAGGTCGCGCGGCAGCGGAATGGATGCTGTACCATACGGGCTGACAGATACCGGAGACTGGCTCTGGTCGAGAATGCTTCCTTTCATATCCAGCAACTGAAATTGTGCCTGAGCTATCAGCGGGGAAGGGGTATCGTTGATGATATGTGCATTCCGGGCAGGACCTGTTGGCCCCAGGCAGATTAATACAGGAGCCCAGAATCGTCTGGCGTAAAAAAACAGTGCCTTGGGGTAACCCTGAAAATCCAGCATGGAAAATCCCGCTGCGGGCCAGACATCGTTACCCGACCAGATCAGCAGACCGCGATTGATGGTGTTATTGGCCCGCAGGGTCTCGACAATCTGTTTGTTGAATCGTGCCTGAACAAGCTGCGTCTGGTAAATCTGTTCGGCCAGATCGCCGGGGGGGGCAAAATAGTCGCTGGCAAAGCGTGCCAGCCGCTGCATCCCTTCGGTGTGATAATTCAGTTTTTCCACTCCGGGTCCGGCAAGAACCTGGTCTTCGGCCGGGCAGGCGATGCGGACAGTCTCCAGCGTCGGCAGGGACTGGAATCCGGTCTCGACCACAAATGACGGAAGCGGGTCCTGCATCCATGAATCCATCGATTTGTATTCGTTCCAGCTTTGCCATAAATCAGCGATGACAGGCGTTTTGCCGGCCAGAGGAGCTTCAGGTGCCGATGGGATATAGTCACAATCAGGATTCAGCTCGGCCAGCAGCTCAGGCAACAGTTGAGTAAAAATCTCATTTGTAGAGGATTTTCTGCTTTTGCTGATTTTGCCGGACTGACAAAGGCTGTCACTATGGCTGCTGCCGCACCAGACAGTCAGGGATGGATGATTGCGGAGCCGCAGAATGACTGACTGGGCTTCACGACCGATCTGTTGCTTAAATCCCTCATAATCCGGATAACAGGCCGAAGCGAACATAAAATCCTGCCAGACCAGAATCCCCATTCGGTCGCATAAATGATAGAAATGGTCATTCTCATAAGTTCCGCCGCCCCAGATGCGAATCATATTTATATGAGTGTCGGCCAGTTTGCTGATAAGGCGGGTGAGTTTAGCATGATGAGTCATATTCCCGAACAGACTGGCCGGCAGCCAGACGATGCCTTTGATATAAATGGGCTGCTGATTAATCTCAATGCCGAAGCTGTCGCCTTGCGAGTCTTTTGTGCGGAGGATGCGGATTATGCGTATGCCGAAAGACTGCTGTCTGCTGTCGAGTGTCTGATCGGCGGAGAGGAGATCTGCCCGGAGCGTATATAAATGCGGGCTGCCGTAGCCTCGCGGCCGCCACAGTTGCGGATTAGGAATGCGGATAACGGCTGCGTGGGTGTCGTTGTCGCCCAGGTCGATAGTGTGGATTTGCGGCTGATCACCGCCCTCGATGGTCAGCCTGCATTGCAGGGACATACCGGCAGCAGAAAATCGACGAACCGAAACAGCAAGCCGCATGTCGGCATAGTTCGGATTACAGTCGATGGTGCGAATATGGATATCCGCCAGATCTGCAGCTTGATTCAATTCACAGCGGACGGAACCGGTAATGCCGCTGTCCAGCAGGGCTGGACCCATCGCGGAGCCAAATTGACACTGGGTTTTTCTGACAAACACACGGTACGGATTGCAGACAGATGAATCATTGGGCGAGCCGTATCTGCTGATGAGATGCTGGGCGTATTCTTGCGGCGGACAGAACTTAATCAACAGCGTATTGCGGCCGGGGCGGATCGCATGGCCGATATCCAGGCGATGTGCGATAAAGGCGTTGTCCGTGCCGCCGATTTTTTTTTCGTTCAGCCATATCTGGGTAATGGTGTCCAGTCCGTCGAAAACCAGTTCGGTATGGTTTGTGGGGAGCTGTTCGGGGCTGGTATCGAAGGCAGTGCGGAAGATCCAGGCCTGCCGGGCCACCCAGCCAAAGGCTTCAGGGCTGGAATATACATCCTCCAACTGCAGGATGCCGGCTTCGGCAAGGCTGAAAATAACGGATTCAGGATGCGATGTATGCAGCCATCGTCCTTTCATGAGGTCGGCCATTTTGCGGGCGGTTTCGGGGTATTCCCGAAATTCCCACGGCCCATTTATATTTATGATTGTCTTGGTCATCCGCTGAACCTTTCGTTGTATGTCCCTATTGTAGTCAAAGTCAGCAAAGAATCCAACGGCATTGCCGGGAATTCTGAAAAGTACGGCTATTGCTTTTCCTGATTCGAAGGACTCGAAGTAAAGGGATACCGGGCCGACCAGGTTTGATCGGTGGTGATGGTGAGAGTGCCGACTGCGGTGTTGTCGGTATGCAGCCAGCCAAGGAGATAGGCCGTGCCCTGTTCGGATTGCATCCTCTTGTCAGGCAGGCGTGTTGTTTGCGTATAAGGGCCTTTGGCAATAAAGAACAGGCGGGTCGTGTCGGGATTGCCGTTGGCGTCCAAATATTCTTTTGACGGGACGATATTGCCGCTCAGATGCGAGTCGATAGTGATTGTTTTTTGGTCGGATTCATACTGTGCGGCCCAATCGACTGCAACACGGCAGTCTTTGCCAAAAAGCAGCGTGGCCTGGCCTCGCGGAGCATCGTTGCGATGCACGGGAGCCTTGATTTGGATGGGTTCAAGTAATTCCGGCTGGCCTTTTCGCGGGGACGGAACGTTCTTGTCCGGGCCAATCAGGAGGTCTTCCAACTGCCAGGGGTGGTCTTCCATGGCAGCTGGGCGTTCCATGTATTGCCTGGAAGGGCCAAAAATGGCGGTAATATCCATAAAATAGAGCATCATGGCGATGGCAATGACGATTAAGAGCCCCAGAATCGCGGCAAATCCTCTTTTTTTGTGCATAGTTCTGCTCCCGGTCCAGCATGAATCCTTTGAAAATTCACATCTACCAGTCTTTATCATACATTCAAACAGAAAAAAAAGAATCTTTTTGTTGTGGAATTATAGTATCCCAATCGATCGATTGATCCCGAAAGGAATCCGAGAAAAACCGATTGTTAAAATTTTATAT
>JAFGQP010000168.1 GCA_016935635.1 Sedimentisphaerales bacterium | reverse complement strand
GCACAGGCAATCATATTTCCTTTGCTGTCGAAAAACAGCCCGTTGGCACCGCCGCTGTTTTCTTTGAACGTTGAAAGTTTGCCATCGATCGACCATTTATGGATTCGATTGTTGGGGATGTCCGTGAAAAAGATATTGCCCTTGGCGTCTGCGGCGGGACCTTCGGTAAAGATAAATCCGTCTGCAAGGACCCCGGCGGGCTTGTCGGGAACCGCCAGCCGGAAATCAGGGTCTTTGGTTTCCATGGGTAACTGCGACTCTTGTGCATATACGGTACCGCAGCACAGAATCACTAAAAACGCAATCATTTGACCTTGTATTTTTGTCTTCATACTACGCCCTTTCAAAAAACTGGTTAGTCTTATTGTAGTCAATGTGCATAAAAAACAAACTTATTTCTTGACATTTTACAGGCTGTTTCCTATCCTGTCTATCTGTGTTCCGAGGGTGGAACCGACCTCTGTTTAACATGTCAAACCCAAGCCCTTCTTTAACTATTTTATTGACAATGATTTAGTAAAGGAATTGGCGTATGGTTACAACCGAAATCCAACATGCTCAGGGACTTTTGTTTTCAGAACCGGCCTGGTCGGAAACCGGGGTATGGTGTGAACTGGCCGAGGGGATTGATCCGGCCGAGTGGGCGTATTTGTGCCGGTATCTGGGTAGTCTGACGCCGGGGCAGTTTAAAACGGCTCGCAAGCGACTATTCGCAAATCCCGACAGCCTGGCAAGCCGTTTCAAGCGATTGTTTTCTTTTCAGGACCACCAGGTCGAGGGTGTACCGCCGGTGTGTCTGGGGCCGGAGGGATTACCCCGACAGGCATATTAATTGTTGCCGATGAGTAAATCCTTCTGGGACATCCTGCATCACTGTATTTGATTGGCAATACTGATTTTTTATTTGAACAAACTCAATGCCATACTATAATTGCGTTGTTTTCGCCTGCAAAAATTGATGTCGCGACAACACATTTACAGAGAGAGCTGTTTTTCAGTACCAATACATTAAACAGAATCAGGAGCAATTATGGGTTACAGACTTATCTGGGGAATCATTCTGGCGGTATTCATCATTACATCGTCCGGCACAGGTGACACTTCGGTATTTACTCCGGCACTCAGTAAAAGAAAATTAAAGGTCGTTCGTACGTACGAGATTCTGTCCGCGCCGGGACTGCCGTTAACGGCGGAAATTCCGGCCATGTTCAGTTTTCAGGGGGCAACCAACGAACAACTGATTGACTCTTGCTCATTCACGTTTTCTCAGAAACCGGACACCATCGAGGTATCCTCCCACGAATACGGCTGGGCCCGGAAGATTTATCGTATGGGCTGGAAAAAAACAGAAGGTATTTCCGTCACCGTCAGACAGGAATTGATTATAACCCTGATTGCACGGAATAAAATGTGCACGGCCGCCAAACTGCCGTATCCGGCTTCGGTCGGGGAAAAGTTTAAAGATTATCTCGGCCCAGGCCGTAAAGGCGATATTAATCCGGAGAATCCGGCACTGCCCGTCATTTGTGAAGAAATTGCTCAAAAAAGCCGTTATGCTGAAGAAGCCGTGGCCGGAGTATGCGACTGGATCGCCGACCAGATTCAATGGGTCAAAGGGGCCGGAGCCAGTTCCGACAAAGCCCTGTCGGCGAGGTCCGGCAACAGTTATGCAATGTCCTGTCTGGCCTGTGCAATGCTGCGCAAGATGAAAATCCCCTGTGATGTCGTGATGAGCAAATATCTTGGCGGCGATTCCTCGTACTATTTCATTGAAGTTTATTTTCCGGATGCCGGATGGGTTTTCTATGACCTGGCCTGTCCTGAACGCGGCGTCAAAACCCTGGATTGTGTGGCCGGCTCGGGCTGGTCTTTTCTGTCCTATAATCCCAGCGACACAAAACGAAACTGGACCGAGGGGTATTTCTTTGACGAATGGGATATTGCAAAATACAAAGAGCCTCAGCCGGCCGGGAATAAGCCCCTGCGCAACACACCGCTTAAAAAGAAAGCTTTAAGCGTCATGGTCGCCCACGCCGCAGTCCCGGCCAACCTGCCCGTGCGTCAGGAACCGCTGCGTGCCATGCTGCTCAATAAGGAGATTCAGCCGCCGGCTGTGAAAGAAAAGGCAACTGCAACAGACGACACAACGCCTCTGGAAAAAGTGAAAAACAACAAAAAGAAAGAATAAACCCTGATTTCCAAGGCTTGCCATCCGTGATAATAATCGAATTCAACGGCTATTGGGCTTGATGCGCGGACCGCATCGTAGAAATCATTTTATCGATTCCGGCGACCAGCAGGCCAAATAAAAATCCCCCAATATGGGCCAGCCAGGCCACGCCGGATGCCCCTCCGGCGGCATCAAGGATGCCGTTGATGACCTGAAGCACAATCCAGAATCCCAGGTAAAACCAGGCGGGGATATCAAAGATGCGGAAAAACATCAGGGTTTTGATGTGTGCGCCGGGGAAATAAACCATATATGCTCCCATCACTCCCGCGATAGCTCCGCTGGCCCCGACCAGCGGGGTGGAAGAATCCAAATTAAACACAGCATAGAACAGATTGGCACATATCCCGGCAGCCAGATAGAAGAAAATAAACTTGAACCAGCCGAGACGGTCTTCGATATTGTCGGCAAACAGCCACATATAAAACATGTTGCCGATCAGATGCAGCCACCCGCCGTGAAGAAACAACGCTGTGACCAGACCGATACTGAAAAGATTGAGCGGAACAAATGCAAACTGTTCCAGGCAGGCCTGGCTGGAACAGACCCCGAACATCATCAGCGAAAAGAGTACCGTACACAGGACAATCAGGCCCAGCGTCACAAAAGGAATCCGCTGACGGGGTGTATCATCATACAGCGGCAAAATAATGCGCGGCGCCAGAAAAAAGTACGGCATAGGGCTGTTCAGCGCCGCCGAAAGACTATCAATATCCTTAAACGATCTGCTTTTGACCAGCGATTCGCCGATGGCCTGGACGCGGGGATCTTTTTTCAAATGGACCGCGACCCGCTGGATTTCACCGGCATCCGTCCAAACGCCGCCGCATTGCAGACAGCGATCCAGAAAAATATTGGAATCATACGCATAATTGAATTGCTTCATGGTCACATTGCAGCGGGGACAGCTTCGGGTCGAGAGGAGTTCTTTTTGTCCAACAGCCTTGCGCGGCTTATACAATGTCAATTTTTCGACAGGCTCCACCTCGTTTTCGAGTGCTTTGGCAAAACCAATCAGCTCGCCGTCGTCAAACCATATCCCTTTGCACGTCAGGCAGACATCCAGCACAAATCCTCTGGACTTAACGGTTCGCAGCACATTTCGGCAGACCGGGCAGTACATGATGCATCCTCAACGCTTAAAATCGATCTTTTCGCCGGCGCAGTTCGGCAAAGACCTGCTCGCCCGGGGCATCGGGAAGATTGACATGGCGGCGAATATCCGGCGACTGGGTCCGCAGAAATGGATTGGTCTGCTTTTCAAATCCCATCGAGGATGGAATCGCGGCAAGGGAACCCTCTTTGTTCAACACCTCCATCTGTCGGCGAATCGCCATATTGCCCGGCTCAACGGTCAGAGCAAATCGCATATTATCCATTGTATAATCGTGTCCGGGAAACAGACGCGTGCTGTCGGGCAGCGCCGCCAGACGCTCTATTGAATGAAACATCTGATTTGCGGTGCATTCAAACAGCCTGCCGCAGCCGCAGATAAACAGGGTGTCGCCGGTAAAGACCGCCCCCGCGCTGCGGCCGTCAGGCTTGAGATAATAACAGACACTGGAGCATGTATGCCCCGGTGTTGCAATCACGTCAATTCGGAAACCGCACATGTCAATAAGCTGATTATCCTGCACGACGATGTCGATTTCAGAGCTTTGCCGCAAATCACTTCCCAGGACACTGCATCCGGTTTTCTTTTTCAGGAGACTCACTCCGCCGGTATGGTCGGCATGGCCATGGGTCAGCAGAACATGCGTTAGAGTCAGTTTTTTTTGTTCTGCTGTCTCCAAAACCGGCTCCGCCGTGCCGGGGTCAATCACTGCACAACAGGAATCTGTTCCAATCAGCAGGTAAATCAAGTTGTCCTGCATGGCAGGGATGACAAGTACAGGATATTGTGTATCGATACAGGCCGCCAAGTTAATCTCCGCAAAAAGTACGCCGGATTATACCCATAGCCAGCAGATGTTTTTAGAAAAAAATGTGTAAAATCAGGCAGGATTTAAAATTCTATGCCTTTTCGAGCCTGGACGCCTTTGTCGAAGGGATGCTTGATCGGCTTCATCTCGGTAACCAGATCAGCCAGTTCAATCAATTCCGGGGTGGCTCCGCGGCCGGTGAGGATAATTTCTACACCCTTTTCCCGGTTTATAATGATATGTTTGATATCTTCCATCGTCACCAGCCCCCGCGAGAAACAAAACACAATTTCATCCAGGATAATGACATCATAATATTTTTCGTGAGCCGCGGTTTCGATTTCCCGCAAAGCCCGAGCGATGGCTTTTTTAACCCGTTCCAGTGCAGATGCATTCCCCATGGATTCAAACATATCCCAGGGTTCATCCATGGCACGAACGGTAATCCCTTCGATGCCTTTCTTCAGGGCACCGCGTTCGCCAAGGTCCAGCGAGCTGGGTTTGAGAAATTGAAAGATTAAGACCCGCGAACCATGTCCGGCCGCACGCAACGCCAAACCAAACGCTGCTGTCGTTTTGCCTTTGCCGTCACCTGTATAAATATGCACATAACCTTTTTCCATACTACTAATATCGTAATTATCCAGCCGATAAATGCAAGAATTTTCCCATAAAAACAAATTGGGCGATTCAAATTAGCAAAATCAGGATAAAACCCACGCCCTGACGTAGACTTTAGTTAAAGCTTTTCACGCAATTGAGTTACAAGTTGATGTGCCAGGCGGGCCGGATCCGGAAGTCGATAACGAGTACAGCACGACAGGACGATTTTTATCGATTGATCCAGAGTAATTTTATGGCCGGGTGAAATGAACAAAGGCTTGACCTGATTTCTGGTACATAATACTGAACCAATTATGTCGTTTTTGTCCTTTAGCAATTCATATTTCCCTTTTTTGACAGGAATCCTTTCAAATTGGCCAATCAAGCGACTTTTGGCACACCCGATGGTAGGACAATCCAGCCACACACCAATATGACTGGCAAGTCCAAACCTTCGCGGATGGGCAATTCCCTGGCCATCAATCAAAACTACATCTGGTATACCCCGAATCATACGCATGGCTTCTATGCAAACCGGTGCCTCTCGAAACGAAAGAAGACCTGGAACATACGGAAAAGTCACATCAAGAACGGCTTCCGATGTCTGGATAATCTTCAGCTCCGGCAAACACACCTGCACAGCAATCGCAGCAATGCGTTTTTTGTCGCGGCTGAAGGCACAATCAATGGCAGCAATCGTTTGCGGCAACCGACCAAGGGGTATCAGCCGGACGGACAGAGCCAGTTCTTTCTGCAGTTGGATAGCCTGTGCAGGCGTCATGCTCCAGGAATGTAAGTCACGTATATTCATTGCCTTAAAATAAAACCATCCAGATTTTTATTGGACTTTATAGACAAAATCCGGTAGAATTGCAAGTTTGGTTTATTCTTTCTATTCTGAACTATACTATAGTCAAGTAATGAAAGGCAGGAAAAGTGCCCAGCGACACCAAATATATACGGATTACTGGCGCGGCTGAACACAACCTCAAGACGATCAACATTGACATCCCTCGCGACCAGTTTGTTGTGATTACCGGCATTTCCGGGTCCGGCAAAAGCAGCCTTGCATTTGACACCATTTACGCCGAAGGACAGCGTAAATATGTCGAATCGCTCAGCGCCTACGCCCGGCAGTTCCTGGAACAAATGCAAAAGCCGCATGTCGAACATATCGAAGGTCTGCCGCCAACGATTGCCATTGAGCAGCGCAGCGCCGGCAATAATCCCCGTTCCACAGTCGCGACCACAACGGAAATCTACGATTATCTCCGTCTGCTGTTTGCCCGTGTAGGCACGCCGCACTGCTGGATTTGCGGAAGCCCGATTTCCAGCCAGCACGCCACACAGATTGTTGATTCCCTGCTGAGCCACCTCGAGGGAACCAAATTGCAGTTGTGTGCCCCCCTGATTCGCGGCCAGAAAGGCGAGCACAAAGACATCTTTGCCCGCATTGTCCGTGAAGGCTTTGTGCGTGTCCGGGTGGATGGTGAGGTCTATGATGTCCGGTCGGTCCCGCTGCTGGATAAAAATAAAAAACATGAAATTGCCGCAGTTATCGACCGGCTGATCATCCGGCCATCCATTCGCGTTCGCCTGGCCGATTCGATTGAGACGGCACTTAAAGTCGGCGAGGGTCTGCTGATCGCCATGCTGCAGGCGCCGGATCCGAACCATCCGACTGACAATACCAACGGTTCCGGCGGGACCTGGCAGGATGTCATTTATAGCGAAAAATTCGCCTGCACGAAACACCCGGAAGCCTCCCTGTCGGAATTGTCGCCGCGATTATTCAGTTTTAACAATCCTTACGGCGCATGCCTGTCATGCGACGGGCTGGGGACAATTCTGGAATTCGATGCAGACCTGATTGTGCCGGACAAAACCGTATCGCTGGAAAATGGAGCTATCGATGCCTGGCGTAAAGGCGGCAAGCGGATGAATATTTTCTATAACCGTCTGATCCGTCGTTTCTGCCGCAATTTTGGCGTCAATCCCTCTACACCCTACAATGAAATTCCTGCTGAGATTCGCAGCATACTGCTCTACGGAACCAGCAGTGATGATGAGCAGCAGTACCGGACGGAATTCGAAGGTGTGATTCCAAACCTCAAACGGAGATGGGAAAATACCGACAGCGAATTCGTCAAGGCCCGTCTGCATGGCTACCTGTCGGAACAGCCCTGTAAAAGCTGCAAAGGCGCCCGGCTCCGGCCGGAGGCCCTGGCGGTCACCATCCAGGATAAAAACATCCGCGATGTAACCCGCATGAGCGTAGAGCAGGCGCAGGAATTTTTCAACACGCTGACGTTTAACGAAGAACAGGCCCTGATTGCCGCTCAACCGCTCAAAGAAGTGCGGGCACGAATCAAATTCCTGATGGATGTAGGATTGGGCTATCTGACGCTGGACCGGACCAGCCGTACTTTGTCCGGCGGCGAGGCTCAGCGCATTCGTCTGGCCACCCAGGTCGGCTCAGGCCTGGTGGGATGCTGTTATGTGCTGGACGAGCCGACTATCGGGCTGCATCGTCGCGACAACGACCGTTTACTGGAAATTCTCAAAGAGCTTCGCAAAATCGGCAACACCGTACTGGTTGTCGAGCATGACGAAGACGTGATTGCCCAGGCAGACCATATTATCGACATTGGTCCCGGGGCGGGTGAAAACGGCGGCAGACTGATTGCCCAGGGCACCCTGAAGGATATCTGCAACGCACCCGAATCGATTACGGGACAATATCTGTCGGGACAAAAATATATTGAAATCCCGGAAAAACGCAAGAAGGTCAGCCTCTCATCCTGTATCGAGGTCAAGGGGGCCGTTGAAAATAATCTCAAAAATGTCAATGTCAAATTCCCGGTCGGCGTGTTTACCTGTGTGACGGGCGTTTCCGGTTCAGGCAAGAGTACCCTGGTCACCGAGATTCTGCTCAAAGGACTCAAACGCCGGCTGCATAATTCCGGCGACAAGCCCGGCAGACATAAGAACATCATCGGACTGTCCAATATCGACAAGGTCATTGAAATCGACCAGTCTCCCATCGGCCGGACACCCCGGAGTAATCCATCGACCTACACCGGCGTCTTTGACCTGATTCGATCGCTGTTTGCATTAACCCGTGAAGCTAAAATCCGGGGCTATAAGCCCGGACGGTTCAGCTTTAATGTCAAGGGTGGGCGGTGCGAACACTGCCAGGGACAGGGAACTCGAAAAATCGAAATGCATTTCCTGCCGGATGTGTATGTTGTCTGCCAGGAATGCAAAGGGACCCGGTATAATCCCGAAACCATGCAAATCACTTACAAAGGCAAAAATATCGCCGATGTGCTGGATATGCGGATTGAGGAGGCCCGGGATTTCTTCTCCAATTTCCCGAAAATTGTGCGTCTGCTCAAGGCCCTCTGTGACGTCGGACTGGGCTATATGACGCTGGGGCAATCCAGCACCACCATGTCCGGCGGTGAGGCTCAGCGTGTCAAGCTGGCCGCGGAACTGGGCCGGCCGGGAACGGGACACACGATGTACATTCTCGATGAACCCACGACCGGATTGCACTTTGCCGATATTCACAACCTGCTCAATGTCCTCAAGCGGCTGACGGATATGGGCAACACCGT
>JAFGQP010000015.1 GCA_016935635.1 Sedimentisphaerales bacterium | reverse complement strand
CAAGCCCGGAGGCTTGTTCTACAATAGCAGCGCAACCCTCTGGGTTTGGGGAATAGTAGCTCAAGCCTCCGTGCTTGAGGTAAAAAGTATGCCGGAGGCATTCCGATTACATAAAAGGATACGCCTTTGGCGTGATTGAAAACAGCAAGCACAGAGGCTTGCTCTACAATAGGCAAGCAGCAAGCCCGGAGGCATTCCGATTAAATAAAAGGATACGTCTTTGGCGTTGAAAACAGCAAGCCCGGAGGCTTGCCCTACAATAAAACTTAAAAATCGGTTGCCATCTGGCCGTTTATTTACGATAATATACGATATAGACTTCCGGAATACATATTAAACGAGGATATGCTTATGAAATCGCTGGTCGCAATCATATCATGTGCTGTAATAATGGCTTTAATGGGCTGCCATGGACCTGCAAAAGCCATAAATGATCCCAATATGCAAGTTATCCTCATAGGAACCAATAAACTTCCGTCACAATTTGTGGGTAAATGGGCGGCTGATCGAGAAGGATGGGAAATTAATATTGAAAAAGATGGTCGGATTTCTTCTATTATCCATACGATTGGCCGAGCGCCTATGAAAAATGGACACACAACAACAGTTGATTTGGTAGATAATGGAAAGGGGACAATTCGGGCAGGTAAATGGATTGTCCAATATAACGAGAAAACAAAAGAACTTGTGGTGGAGATAAATATAGAAAAGTTTCAATTTGTCAAGGGACAGCAGGTAGTGCAGGGCTCTTCGCAAGATTTTTTTATTGGTTCCCTCTCGAAGGATAATCAACATTGGGTTGCGGCATGGACATCATTCCCCAAATACTATGTTACAACAGAAGGATATAATGATTACCAATTACCCAGTGATGAGGGAAGTGAAGATCAGGGTTTCATAGATTTTGTAAAAAAGTGAAATATTAAAAACATTGATTTTTTTGGCATATCTCCGCATTGCGTTTAAGGCTTTCCAGGCCGAGGCGGTGGACGGGGGAATTTTTAAAAAGATGCAGAAAGTCGTCATTAGTCCATGTCAGAATCTCTTGCGGAACAAGTGAATTTCGCAGGGGATAGTACTGAAAATCAAGATTTTTACGTGCCGGAGCGGCCGTTTGGTAAGGGCAAGCCAGCAGGCAGTTGTCACACCCAAACAGACGAATTCCGATAGCCTTATAATACATTTCCAGAATATCCCCTTTTTCCTCAATCGTTAAATAACTGATACATTTTCGACAATCGTACTCGCCATTATGCACCAAAGCCCCGGTCGGACATGACTCGATACACCGATTACAAGACCCGCAATAGTCTTTATCCATAGGCACATCGGCCGGCAGCTCCAGCGTCGTAATTATTTCACCAAGCAGCAACTGTGCCCCCAGTTCCGGATGTATCAGACAGTGATTCCTTCCAATAAACCCCAGTCCGGCCCGCCTCGCATAGCTCCGTTCCGCCAGCGGCACAGAATCCACGCAGGTTTTACACTCTACCGGCTCTTCAATCGTCTGCACTATAAAATCAACCAGCTTACGCAGCCGGGCCTTGATAAACTCGTGGTAGTCTTCGTACAGGGCATAATCCGCGACCTTGCAAGGCCCATTGTGGGCAGTCTCGGCAGGCTTATAGCTCAAGGCGACACAAATCACCGATTTCGCCCCCTCCAGCAGCAGGGAGGGATTGAATCGTTTGTCGATATTGCGTGTCAGGTACTCCATCCCGGCTGCGTTCCCGCCTTCCAGCCAATCCGTAAAATACCGACGCTCGGTCTCCTTAATCGGCTCAGCCGAAGCCACTCCCGCCAGGTCAAATCCCAGTTCCAGGGCTTTCTGCTTGATCTGTGTCTTGATATCCATAATCTCTGATTATACCCGAATCCTGCCTGTCCGGCTTGCATATTCTGTCGAAATGACAGGCCGATGAATCTGCCGGAAACCTCCATGGTGTTTCATAAATTACGCCATATCAAGTAGATAGAGCCGCATCAAAACAATATCCAATTCTGGCACGCCATTTGTATCTTATCTCAATGTGTGGTTTAAAAAGTCAAAAAGGCATAAACAATTTTTTGGAGGATACGACTATGTTAATGACAAGACGAATACCATTTTGGGACATGGATCGGATGTTTGATGAGATGAGCCGGATGTTCGACACCTTCGGCGGGCCTCTCGGGCTTCGCAGCGTTCCCGGCGGTGCCTTTCCCGCGATGAACGTGTACGATGCTAAAGACAAGCTTGTCGTGACCGTTGAAATCCCAGGTGTCGATCCCGCGACTATCGATCTGAGTGTCCAGGAAAACAGCCTGACCCTGTCGGGCAAACGCAGCGACACTGAAAACGGCAAGGGGCGGTATTATCGCAAGGAACGCCCCACGGGTGAATTCCATCGCACGATTACGCTGAATGAAAAAGTTGACCCTGCCGGCGTTGCGGCGTCCTACAAAGACGGCATCCTTCGGATTGAGATGCCCAAGGCCCAGGCGGTCAAGCCCCGGACCATCGCAATTAAAGCCGAGTAACCAAATACCCAACGGGTATGATTATTCCGCGAGCAAAAGCAGCGCGTGGTTGATGCGACTGTAGTTAGCCGCGTCGAACCGGAAGATTTCAAGTATGATGAATATACATAAAACATGTTATGGGAGGTAACTGCCATGGAAGATATCGAAAAGAAACATCAGGCTAATATTACTCGCCGCCAAGAACGCAATACGTTTCTGCCGGCCACAGACATCTGGGAAACGCCCGAAGAGATTACCCTCAGAATGGACATGCCCGGTGTCAGCAAAGAAAATCTGGAAATCAAGGTTGAAGGCGATACGCTAACGGTTCACGGCGGGCTGTCGCAGGACCAGCCCGGCAACGTATTGTATGCCGAGCAGCGGATCGGCGATTTCCATCGGGAATTTTCACTCAGCGACGACCTCGACCGCGAGAAGATCAACGCAGCGCTGAATGCGGGCGTCCTGACGCTGACGGTGTCCAAGGCCGAAAAGATCAAACCCAGGAAAATCCAGATTTCCGCCAACTAAACAATCCAATGCGGCGTTTGCATCGATGATGCGATGTTCAAAAAAAAGAGCGGTTCGGCGCCGCTCTTTTTTTATTTCCAGAAGCACAAAAGAATTATCGTGAGAAGCGTCCCTGCAGAAACCGCCGCGGCTGGAAGAAGAATCTTTCCATGGCCGTCATCTTGGTTCCTGCCGGCTCGTCGGTTGTCAGGGACTGGAAAATCAGGCAAGCCGGCAGACGCAGCAGAGTACTGCACACAAAGATGCTGTGAAGCTGAAAGTGCGTGATATTCGGCAGCATCGGCCCCAGCCATCCGCCCAGTGCCGACCCGGCAAAGTAAAAGATGGAGGCGATGGCGTTCATGTACGAAATATACGCCAGCCGCTGACCGGAGGGCAGTTCGCCGATGCTGTAGTTGAATGTCAGAAGCTGAAAACCGCCCCAGGCCAGCCCGGCTACGACATTGAGTCCCAGCAGGTACCAGAAGTTGCCGCTGATCAGCCAGCAGGCCGGCAGCAGCAGAATCAGTGTCGCCGCCAGACGCATGGGCATAATGTTACCCAGCCGGTCGGAGATCCGCCCCCACAGGCCCAGGCTGAACACTGTGGTCAGCGGGACAATCAACTGCACGCAGCTATACTGAAGGTACGTAAACTTCAAATCATTCAGCATGTGCAGCGCAAAAAACGGCGACGCAAAATAGGCTCCGAAATAAATCAGTGAAAAGGCCAGGATAAATTTGCCGTAGGAGTGCGTGTGCATCTGACCGATGAAATCCGTAAACGAAATCTGCTTTTGCGGCTGTTGATGAATCTGTTCAGGCTCGTAATGCCAGAACAGTACGCCCGTGGCCATCCATCGCGTCGCCACGCAGACAAACCACAGCACGGTAAACACGGCAATCACATTGTTGGTTCGGTCCAGAGCCAGCCCCGCCCCCACGCAGGCCAGAAACTGCGACAGCGTCATCATGCTGGTTCGGAAGCTGAAATATTTGCCGCGCATCCGCCGCGGTACGATATAGCTCATCCAGTCGGCCCAGGCACCGCTGCTGATGCCGTTGGCGGCGGCGGCAACCAGCATCGCCGCGATACTGCACCAGACGGCATGCTTTGGAATCAGATAAATCACCAGGGCAAACGGGATTAGAAACAGGGCCTGCAGGGCGGTGCCGAGAATCATCAGCGTGCGGTAATTTTTTGCCCAGCCCAAAATCGTCGGCACCCATATCTGAATGAATCCGCCGGCCAGAAGATAACTGCCGAAGCCCAGCCCGACAGCGAATTTGCTGCCGCCCATGTCGTTGAGATAAGGCACGTAAAAATTCTGCATCAGGCCGATAGCCACCATCGCCAGCATGCCTTCGATGACCGACAACCGCATGGTCTGCTGTCGCTGGTCGCGGTCTGCATACGAGTATAAATGGTAATTATTCTGTACGTTTTTGATCATTGTGAATCCGGATTAGAAATTATGTTTGGGTCGTAATATACCATAAAATTATGGATATGAAAAGGATGTACCCGGATTCTGTAAAAATCTATCTTTTGAGTCCATATCTATTCTTAAGTCTTTTAACGCATGGAATTTCCTGCAGACTGCTGTGCACAAATTGATGCTGGCAGGCACGCCAGGCAGTCCCCGCGCGCAAAGAATTTCGGTTTTGTTGAAACAAATTTCCATCTTTGCCGTCTTACTCTATGAAAGCAGTAGAACAAGTTAAGAAAAAAATCGGCAGAGTGCAGCACGCCGAGGATTTAATATGAGAAAGGAGTTACCATGATGATTCGATTTACGTGCGACCAATGCGGTCATGTTTATGCCCTTGGCGATGCCTATGCCGGAAAGAAAGTACGCTGCGGACAATGTCAGAAGGTGCTGGAAGTTCCCGCCGCCGGATCGCAGGCTCAGCCGGTCAATCCGATTCGTTACGCGGCCGACGGCATCACGCCGGATTTCAGCGAATTCTTCATGGCGATGCTCAAACACGAACGTGAAGCGCCTCCGCTGGAAATGTCTCATCGATAAAACACCTGCGGCCGTCTGCTGAAGTGCAGGCGGCCGCCAGGATTGCTTGTGAATTTTGAATCGCCGTGGATTATTTTTTAGTTGACGGCGATTTTTCTTTTTCCGTTTTTCGATCCGCCATATAGTCGGCCCACAGGGATTCAAGTGACGCGCCTGTCAGATCGGTAAAAATTGCATCTTTATAGTCGCCTTTGCGTGCGGCGGAGTTGATTCTGGTGACAATGCCCGGGCAGCGGTCGCTTTCCAGCCACAGGAAAAATCCGGCGGTGATCTGATAGCTGTCGCGATACCCGTTGGCTTTATTGCTCACGGGGAACCAGCTTAGCGGTTTTCCTTCATAGAGTGCCCAGCGGAGATAATCCGCGACACCTTCGACAATCCAGCCGGGCACACGGGTTTTGTATTGCTGAACCACGTGCACCAGTTCATGAAAGACCAGCCCGATATCATCCGGGTGTTTGGTGATCCAGCCCGACATAACGGTAATCTTCGTGCCCGAGGTCCATGCGATGCCGTTGTCGCCTTTGCGGAAGACCAGTGTGACATCGGAAGGCGCTTCGAAATCTTTGGATGGGATGAAGTTCAGCATCCGCGGATGCCACTGCTCGATCAGTTCCTTGGCCTGGTTGGCCCACGCGACCAGCTTCGCATCGTCCTTGATTTCTTCAACATCCAGCGTCACGGTCGCTTTGGCACAGGTCCAGCCGGCCAGAGTCAACAGCATTGCCGCAATACACACCCAATTCTTCATCGTTATTCTCCTGATTGCTTGATAGTTAACCACACCATAGTATTTACGCGGAATCAGCAGTATATCGCAAATCCCTGTCCAAATGCAAGTTTTTACTTTCAAAACACAGCATTCTTTATAGAATAGCACACAGGTTGTTAATACAATTAAAAAAGACAATAGAAAGGAAGTAAACATGAACAGCCGAAGGGTAGTGTCGTCACTCGCAGCAGTCCTCATCGCCATCAGTCTGACCATCGCAGGATGCTCATCATCGGAATTGTCCTGCAGCCAGGTCCAAAGCCAGCTTAAAGGCTCGACCAACAAGGCCGTCATTCCCGTGCCCCGTCCGGATGACTGGTGGACCAAACGTCATGCCGCCGTCGTCGAACGCGTCAAACAGGGCAACGTTGGTATTCTGTTTATCGGCGACTCCATCACCCACGGCTGGGACAGACAGACGGAACTGTGGGACAGCTATTTCGGCAAGTGGAATCCGGTGAATGCCGGCTTCAGCGGCGACAAGACCGAACATGTCCTCTGGCGGCTGGAACACGGCACCGTTGACGGCATCAGCCCCAAACTGGCGGTTATCATGATCGGCACCAATAACTCCGGCGGCGACCAGTACACTGCCGAGCAGATTGCCGAGGGCATCGAAGCGATTGTCTGCACCCTGCGGACCAAACTGCCTCAGACCAAAGTGCTGATTCTGGCGATCTTCCCGCGCGGCGACGATGCCCAGCGCAAAGACAAAAACCAGGGCGCGACGTACAATCCGCAGTGGGCCAAAAATGACAAGGCCAGCCAGCTTGCCGCCCAGCTTGCCGACGGCAAGATGATTTTCTTTTTGGATATCAATCCCAAATTTCTCAATGAGCAGAATGTGCTGACCCGCGAGGTCATGCCCGACCTGCTGCATCCCGACAAGCAGGGGTATATCATCTGGGGCGAATCCATTTTGCCCACCGTTGAAAGACTGATGAAATAGAATTACAGCAGACCAGTGACTACACCTGTCCGTGTCGCAAGATGCGGGCAGGTTTTTTTATGCGGCGATTCTGCCGGAATTGCCCCGGATAAACGAATCCATTTTTTGCTTTGATGCACCAATATATCGGATATAATACTGCCGTTCGAAATAAAAGGGTAATTCCATACAGGAGTAAAATATGGCCAAGGCAAAGATCAGGAAAATAGCGGTTATGACCGGCGGCGGAGACTGCCCGGGCTTGAACGCGGTTATCCGTGCCGTTGTCAAGACGGCAATCAATCATTATGACCTCGAAGTTTATGGTATCGAAGACGGTTATCAGGGCATGATCGAGGATCGGATTCACCCGCTCAATTACAGCAATGTCAGCGGCATTCTCACCGTCGGCGGCACCATCCTCGGCTCATCGAATACCTCCAACCCGTTCTGCTACCCGATTACCCTCGGTAAAAAGACCGTCAACAAAGACGTCTCCGAACAGTGCGTCATCAACCTCACCAAACGCGGCATCGATACACTCATCTGCATTGGCGGTGACGGCACGATGAACTCCGCGGCGGCCTTTGTTAAAAAAGGCCTGACGGTCATGGGCGTCCCCAAGACCATCGACAATGACCTGTACGGCACCGATATTACCTTCGGATTTGACACCGCGGTCAACACCGCCACCGAAGCCATTGATAAACTCCACACCACCGCCAGCTCGCACCATCGCGTGATGCTGCTGGAAGTCATGGGCCGCTACGCCGGCTGGATTGCCCTGTATGCCGGGGCTGCCGGCGGGGCGGATGTGATCCTGATTCCCGAAATCCCCTACGATATTAGTAAAGTAGCCAATTATGTCATACGCCGTTCCAAAACAGGCCGGCGGTTCAGCATCATCTGTGTAGCCGAAGGTGCCAAGGCCAAAGGCGGCAAGATGGTCGTGGCCAAAAAGATCGCCAACAGCCCCGACCCGATTCGCCTGGGCGGCATCTCCTTTATGCTGGCCGACCAGTTGGCCGACCTGACCGGCATTTCCTGCCGGGCGGTCAATCTCGGACATGTCCAGCGCGGCGGCGTGCCCAGCCCGTTTGACCGGGCGCTGGCGACCCAGTTCGGTCATTGTGCGATGGAACTGCTGATGAAGGGCAAGCCCAACCGGCTGGTTGTCATGAAAAACGGTCGGCTCGACAGCATCCCGCTGGGCCAGACCGCCGGACGCATCAAGACCGT
>JAFGQP010000167.1 GCA_016935635.1 Sedimentisphaerales bacterium | reverse complement strand
TTTACGCGATTTGTCCGGGAATTCCAGGATATGGTCTTTGCCTGCTGCAGAATGATGGGGCTGTCGGAGCTGGATACGGAAGATGCTGCTTCGGAAACGTTTCTTGCTGCATGGCAGTCTATTGGAAAATTTAATGAAAAAAGCAAGCTGAGCAGTTGGCTGTGGTCGATTGCCTATCATAAAGCCGTTGACTATCGCAGAAAAAAAACTGCCGGCCAAACCCTTGATGAAACGATGGATACCATCCCCATAACCCAAACAGCATCGCCCGACAGCCTGGAAAACATGGAACAGCAGCAGCGTTTATGGGCTGCGGTACAGCAGCTTCCTGTTCCGCAAGCGGCTGCGATTGTTCTGTTTTACCGTGAGGGTAAATCCATCGACGAGATTGCACAAATTATGGAAATGCCGGAAAACACCATTAAAACACATTTGCACCGTGGACGTAAAGAACTGTATAATCAACTGCATACAGTCTGGGAAAACGACTATGTCAAAAAATAATGATAATGAAGAACTGTTCGATGTGTGGCTATCAACGAATCTGAAGGTCTCCCCCCGTAGCAACCCTGCTTTTGCGAAAAAAGTAGTTCAGGAGATGGAGCGGCTTAAGGCCGAAAAGATGCTGCGTCAAGTCATTCTGCAGGAACGGTTTATGGGAGGGCTGCTCGTGCTGACGCTGTTTGCCGCAATAGGACTTTTGTGCTGCCCGCCTGTTTTGCGATGGTTTTATACCCTGCTTGAGACAGCGATGAGTGCATGTATTCGCGGATTGATGAATCCATCCCTTTCCATTGCAGCCATAACAGCTCTTGTATTACTGTTAATTGTGCATGAATTGAAGTCTTTATGGTTTACCGCCACTGCGGAATCATAATTTTTTCTTTTTATCAGGGTGCATAAGCAAATAAATAAAAGAGAGTTATGGAAATAGCGATATTTTTCTTTTCTTTCTGTACGGTTTTTGTTAGGATTTTTATATGGTTTTGCCGATAGACTATTGGGTCGATGGATGGACGATGTAGAAGAAAGGTAAAACCATGGAATGGAAACGTTTTAAGCAACAGCCGCCTTTGTTCAAGCTGGGACCGGGCGGAGAATTCAGTTACGAGATTGTCGAGAATAAGGTAAAGCCGGTGTCGGAAACCGTATCGAATCCACTGTTAAAAGTGCTCGAAATCATCGCTGATCTGGTCGGTGGGTCAATCCAACCGGAACTGCTGATGGAAAATACTCTTGCAAATTCGATCACTCCAGCACAACCTGTATCCGAGGTGGAGAATATCGCTCATGAAAACAAATCCCAATCCAGTCATCATCACGCCCAGGCAGTTGGCAGTCCTTCAGGAAATCGAAAGCTTTCAGGTCAGGCACTGTTATTCGCCGACGATGGACGAACTGGCGGACACGCTGAACGTAAGCCGGCCAACCGTATTCGAGCATATCGTCGCACTGCGCGAAAAAAACCTGGTGGAGCAATCCAGCGGCAAGGCTCGCTCTTTAGTCCTTACGCAAAAGGCAAAAAGACTGCTTGAGCAGATTGAATCACAGACCGAACAGCAGCAGGCCGAGGTCTTGCCGATGCTGGGGTATGTCAGTGCGGGATACGGCATTGAAGCAATTGAAAACCAGCAGGCATTCGGGCTGTCAGAGGTTTTCGGCAGCCACGGCAGTCTGTATGTTCTGCAGGTCCGGGGCAGCAGTATGGTTAATGCGGGCATCCTGGATGGCGATTATATAATCTGTAAACATGCCCGGACCGCCGAAAACGGCCAACTCGTCATCGCCCTGCTGGATGAACAAAACGCTACGGTCAAACGGTTCTTCAAAGACAAACGCAATGTCCGGCTCATGCCGGAAAACGATGCGTTTTCCCCTATTCTCTCAAAAGACTGTCAGGTTCAGGCGATTGTGGTGGGATTGGTGAGACGATTATAAGCTTTTCTTGTCCATAATATAAACAAATACACAAAACAGCGGCCGTGTACTATGCATTTCAGATAGTCTTGAGCCCCTTTTTTAGTTTGCTTTATCCTCCCTGATCGATTATGATGATTAGTTTATAATAATCAGGACAAAACGAATGCGAAAACAAACACGTACAGCAGCCGTCGGTTCAATCCGAATCGGCGGGGGCAATCCAGTCATCCTGCAGTCGATGACAAAAACGGAAACGACGGATGTGGCCGGATGCCTGAAACAGATTCAAAAACTGGTCAAAGCCGGCGCCGGACTGGTACGAATTGCCGTCCCCACGCGGGCGGACACAGAGGCCTTCGGAAAGATTGTGCAGAAATCCCCCGTTCCGCTGGTGGCAGATATTCATTTCTCGCCTGACCGCGCCATTGAGGCCATTGAAGCAGGGGCTGCCAAGATCCGGCTCAACCCGGGCAATGTCAAAAACAAAGACGATATTCTGCGGATTATTGATTGCGCCAAACGCCATCACATAGCCATTCGCGTTGGAGTTAATGAAGCCAGTATTCGCGATTTAAAACATGATGTTGGCCGCGACCATCGGGTCATGCTGATGCTTGAAGAAATGACAAGCTATGTTCGGATGTTTGAGCGCAACGGATTCGAAAACCTGGTACTCAGTGCCAAAAGCGCCGATACAGTTCGAACCATTGAAATCAACCGGGCTATCAGCGAAGCATTTGACTACCCAGTGCATATCGGCCTGACCCATGCCGGATTGCTGGAAGACGCTCTGGTGCCTTCTTCTATAGCCATTGGTACTTTACTGGCCGAAGGAATCGGTGACACAGTTCGGGTCAGTATTGCAGGCGACCCGGTTCAGGAAATCGAAGCAGGTAAAAAGATTCTTGCATCAGTAGGCCTTTATAAACAGCCGCAGCCGGAATTAATTGTCTGTCCAACCTGCGGCCGCTGTCAGATTGATGTTGTCGGTCTGGCCAAAAAAGTCCGTAAAGTGCTCCAGAAATCGAATAAGCCGATTCGGGTTGCCGTGATGGGCTGTGTTGTAAACGGCCCGGGAGAGGCTGCCGATGCGGATTTGGCAATCTGTGCGGGCTCCGGAAAAGGCTTCCTGTATAAAAACGGCCAGAAAATAGCCGCAGTCGATGAGGTCAATCTGCTCACTGCAATCTCGGAGCAACTGCTGACATTTTAGTCCCCCTGATATGGCAAATACAACAGGCATCATTTTCGATATCAAGCGGTATTCCATAAACGATGGGCCTGGCATTCGCACAACTATTTTTTTTAAGGGTTGTCCCCTGCATTGCTTTTGGTGCCACAATCCAGAAGGAATTTCCTTCGAACCGCAGCTTATGCATCGACCCAGCCGGTGCATTCAATGCGGCCGGTGTGTTTTGGTCTGCCCGCATAACGCCCTGGAAATTCAGGAAAAGAAACTCAGTATATCCTGGGACAAGTGTAACGGCTGCGGCAGATGCGTCACTGAATGTCCTTCCGGAGCCATGGAGCTTGTCGGAAAATCTGTAACAGCCGACGAGGTCATGAAGGAAATTATCAAGGACATTGTCTTTTTTGACCAGTCCGGCGGTGGCGCCACCTTTTGCGGAGGTGAACCTCTTGCCCAGCCGGAGTTTTTGTACGAGTTGCTATCGCGCTGCCAAGCCATGGATATCCATACTGCGGTGGATACATCCTGTTATGCACCCCGCGAAGTGCTCGAACACATACTGGATAAGACTAGTCTGTTTCTGTGCGACATAAAACATCCGGATTCTGCCAAACATAACGAATTTACCGGCGTAGAAAATGCAATTATTCTGGATAATATCCGTTTTCTCGCTGAAAAAAAGAAACCTGTGATTATACGAATTCCTGTAATTCCCGGCTTTAACGACCAGCCTGAGACGATAGAAACCGTTGGAAAGCTGGTCGCGGGCATGAAAAATATACACCGGATCGATCTTTTGCCGTATAATACAGGTGGTCAGTCGAAATCGCAGCGAATGGGAAAACAGTACAAAATGGCAGATATTCAGGAGCCGACAGGTCCTAATATTAAAGCCCTGGCTGACATCCTGAACAAGATGGGATATAAAGTACATACAGGCGGGTGACAGACCCGGCAGATAATATCTGTTGTGCAGAATGGTTTTTTGTGAGATTGAGACATTATGAATGAACGTGTAAAACGGCTTCGCGAGCAAAGCGTCAATACCAGACCTTATATTTCTTCCGAACGCGCGGAACTGATGACCGCGTTTTACAAAAGCGACGTCCCCATGCAGGTGTCCACACCGGTGGCGCGAGGACTCGCCTTTAAATATCTGATGGAGCACAAGGCTGTTTCCATTCAGGATGGTGAATTGATTGTTGGGGAACGCGGCCCTGCTCCCAAAGCAACACCAACCTACCCGGAATTATGCTGCCATACCCTGGACGACTTTGAGATAATGAGCAAGCGGGATCGGACGCGTTTTGATGTGGATGACCATGTTCGCAAGGTCTATGCCGAGACGATTATCCCGTTCTGGAAAGGCAAGACGATGCGGGATAAGGTTTTTGCCGCCATGAACGACAAATGGATGGCCGCATTTGAGGCGGGCATCTTCACCGAATTCATGGAGCAGCGGGCCCCCGGTCATGCCATTCATGATAATAAGATTTACACGAAAGGTCTGCTGGATTTCCAGGATGACATTCGCCAGGAATTGCGTAATCTCAATTTCATCAGTGACCCGGAGGCATATGACAAACAGCAGCATCTTCTGGGATTCAGTCACGCCATCGACGGGTTAATCGCATTAGCCAGGCGGTACTCGGAAAAAGCCGCAGAACTGGCCGCTCATGAAAAGGATGCTGTCCGCAGGCAGGAACTTCTGAAAACAGCGGCTATCTGCAAGCATGTACCTGCGTACGCGCCACGCACATTCCATGAGGCATTGCAGATGTACTGGTTTATTCACGTCGGCGTGATTGCTGAGCTGAATGTCTGGGATTCGTATAATCCGGGCCGCCTGGATCAGCATCTCTATCCGTTCTATAAAAAAGAATTGGAGGCCGGCACTTTAACCGAAGATACAGCCAAAGAACTGCTGGAGTGCTTCTGGGTCAAATTCAACAATCAGCCCGCCCCGCCGAAAGTCGGTATTACTGAGGCACAGAGCGGAACCTATACGGATTTTGCGTTGATTAATATTGGCGGTGTCATCCCGACTGATGGTTCGGATGCAGTGAATGACGTATCGTTTCTGATGCTGGATGTGGTCGAAGAAATGAAGCTGGTTCAGCCCAGCGCCTGCATTCAGATCAGTGCCAAAAACCCTGACCGCTTTCTTCGCAGGGCCTGCAAGGTCATCAAATGCGGCTTCGGACAACCGTCTGTGTTTAATACCGATGTGATTATTCGGGAGATGCTGCATGACGGTAAAACCATGTTCGATGCCCGTTCCGGCGGGCCGAGCGGCTGTGTGGAAACCAGCGCCTTCGGCAAGGAAAGCTGCACACTAACCGGCTATATCAACTGGCCGAAGATTCTGGAATTGGCCCTTCATGGCGGCGTGGATCCGCTGACTGGAAAACAGATTGGTGTCAAGACACCGGATGCGGCAACGTTTAATTCCATTGATGATGTCATTAATGCGTATACGGCCCAATTAAAATATTTTGTGGATTTAAAGGTGGAAGGCAATAATGTCATCGAACGGCTTTATGCCAATTATCTGCCTGCGATGATGCTGTCGATTCTGACAGATGACTGCATCAAGAAAGCCCGCAATTATCACAACGGCGGCCCGCGATACAATACGACTTACATCCAGGGCGTCGGTATCGGCACCTTGACGGATGCCCTGGCGGCGATTCAATACAACGTATTTGACAAAAAGACCCTGTCGATAACGCAATTGCTGTCGAGCATGAAGGCCAATTTCAAGGATAATCCCACCCTCCGGCAGCAACTAAAACAAAGCCCGCGGTACGGAAACGATGATGATTACGCCGACCGTCTGGCGACAGAAGCTTTTAATATTTATTTCGACACTGTCAACGGCCGACCCAATACCAAAGGCGGCAAATATCGGGTCAACCTGCTGCCGACGACGGTGCATGTCTATTTCGGCCAGATGACCGGGGCATTGCCCAATGGCCGCAACGCCGGGGAACCCCTGTCCGATGGGATTTCGCCCACCCATGGAGCGGATGTGCACGGGCCGACGGCAGTCATCAAATCCGCCGCTAAAATTGACCATGCCCGCACCGGCGGTACGCTATTGAATATGAAATTTACCCCCCAACTGCTCGAAGGAGAAGGGATCGAAAAGCTGCTGCACCTGATTCGCAGCTATTTCCGGCTGGACGGCCACCATATCCAGTTCAATGTCGTCACGGCCCAGACCCTGCGGGATGCCCAGAAAAACCCCGACCAATATCGCAATTTGATTGTGCGCGTGGCCGGCTACAGCGATTATTTTAACGATTTAGGCCCCGACCTGCAAAACGAGATTATTGCCCGAACCGAACAGCAGAGCCTCTAACCAGACGTACAGACTACCGACAGCCTGACAAATCGGATTGTCGATATAGAAAAATCAGAAAAAGAAGCTGATTTTTGCTTGCAAAAATGTCGGCCCCTGTTACACTATCGGCCATAAATTCATAAGTTACCTGTCGACATAAACGGCACGAAGAACGCCATTTCTAAATATAAGAGCCTGTAGCTCAATTGGATAGAGCATTGGTCTACGGAACCAAAGGTTAGGGGTTCAAGTCCCTTCAGGCTCGTTT
>JAFGQP010000166.1 GCA_016935635.1 Sedimentisphaerales bacterium | reverse complement strand
TGGTACTCTCGCCTAAAATACCACGCAGTGCTAAACATTATCTGAAATTGTGAAAGAGCAAATACCGGGCCGAACATTATTGGGTCGGCCCCCTGAGTAGTTTGTATTTCATACTTTCTCGGCTGATAATCCGGGATATTTTACCGGCTGCCTGATAACAGCATGATGACCACAATGAGAGGATGGACGCTGTTTCCATGAAAACTGATTTTGTGCTGGGGTTTGAATATGCGTGCTATCTTTGGCGAAGGGCTGATCTTGAAACGGTCCCATGCAATATTTATCGTGTTGCCCAGATTTTAACGGATGCCGGAATCCATGTTTACGAAGTCAATCCTGCCGGATGGCTGCGGTGTGAACCCCGTCCCCTGGGAGTTCGCGAAGCCTTAACGGGGGAATTTACAGACCATTACCTGTGCGGCACAGACTACCCTCCGGAAATCCCCGGATTAGTTCTCAGGAAAATCTCCGAAAAAAGTACTCCCACTTCCACAATTCTGTAAGAATTGATATGTTATTGTGTGCCTCATTTGGCATTCTCGGCATTAGATTCGAGACTTTCCCTAAAACTATATCCCATAGGCCCACAAACCGGTAAACATCTCAGTAGATATACTGAGATGACAAACAAATTAAATAAAAAATATTTTTTTATCAACCTTCAGGGCATTTCTATCGGCTATTATGATGAGAGATTTGGGAGAGTGATGAATCGAATGGGACAGACGCATTCAGAAAATTCTTTGTTTCACAACAACCCTGTAAACAGATTCATTCCACGCATTTTAACTTTTTTAGAAAGACATATAGGTATGAGACGAACTGTTTTGTTACTCACAGTGGCATGTCTTTGGGAATGGAGCGCTGCCGCCGTCTTTGTCCGTCCCTGCGGGGAGGATTTATCCGCATTGACTTATCGTGACATCATGGTGGGCAAAGAATACCCCCTGCTGGTCTATGCCGACGCGAATGATTTATGGAGCGGCAGTCTGTTTATCGAAGACACGTATCGCGACCTCGGTTCCCTGCATGGCCGAGACAAAGATCCGAACTCCCGGGATTGGGCCGGCAGCCATCTGGACGCAGCCGGTCTTGATGCCCAGGTCATCGCATGGAATGATTCGGCCATGTCGGGATTTGACTTCTACAATGACGTGACCAAGCGTCGTCCGGGGCACTGGTTTATCGTGGACTACCGAGCAGATAAACCGGGAACCTGCAAGGTCGATTTTTATCAGCACCCTGTTTCCTGGACCCTTCCTGATCCGAACCAATCCATTATCTTTGAAAATATTGCCAATCGCGATTTGAATCTCAGCGATGTGGTCAATTTTCAGGATTTTGGCCTGTTTTCCCAGTATTGGCTGTGTCAGGACTGCACCGAGCCATCCTGGTGCAATGGCGCCGACATGGATCAGAACGGGCAGGTCGGGATAGAAGACGTCGTGCTGTTCGCCGAATACTGGCTGTGGGGAACACCCAACTGGCAGCGAGCTCCGCAGATTATCGCGGGGGAACCCAACCTGGTATACGCTATCCGCGATGCCAATGATGTGCCGGAAATTACCATGTTCGTGGGCACCAGCAACACCCTTTATCTGACTCAGGAAGCCGACGGCGAACAAACCAATATCTTTTCGCTGGAAGTCAATATCTCAGATCCCAACTACGGCATGATAGACAACACTGAGATTGATCCCAACAATCCCGCCGGCGGCACGGCGCATATCCTGATCTCTCCGCGGGATCCCTGGTTCGATTACTACGGCCCGGGCTATAAGCAAACGGAAGGGATTTACATGCTGGGTGTCAGTTTGTGGGAGCCCATCGCGGATGGCGCACTGGCCAGCTTTGTTTATACCGCAACCCAGCCCGGAGACGTGATTCTGTCTGTAATGCATGAGAACATCTACCCGGCCAGGCTGGAATCAATCCTCATCCACCAGATCCTGCCGCCGACGCCTGTCTCATCAGCATCCGCCGCAGAGACGGTGGAACTCCTTGAGGAAATCTATGACAGCAGCGAAGAATTGCAGGCCAGCGTTCCGGAGCAGGAGTGGAATTCATTTATTGATTCGGTAACAGGAACCGACGATCCGAATCAATTATAGATCGATAATGCCATAACCGTTAGATCAAGGTGATTTATGACTAAACACATAGCAGTTTTAATTGTTTGCCTCAGCAGCATTGTTTGGGCCGACCGGACATTATCGTCCGCCGAAACAACGGCAATCCTCAAGACCCTGACCGATAATGCACGACTGACGTGGCTGCCGGCCGGGACGATTCAGGCCAGCCATCTGGAATATCATGATGCCGAAAAAATCATCCTTGAATCGCTGGAGACCATCCAGACCAATGGAACCCAGTTTCGCTGGGAAATCCTGCTGAGCAGCGCGGACCCCAGCACAACCGAGTCCATCCGTTCCACATACAGCCTGTCAGGCGACATTGATGTGCAGGCCAATCAGCACCGTATTTTCGGCTGCGACGGCACTCAATCTATCCGCTACTATAAATCTGCCGGACAGGCTATGATTGAATCCTCCGTACCCGGACCGGTCGGCGGACCATTCAGCGCCGGAATCATTCCCTGGGGACACGGTTTTTATACCCTGACCAATCTTTCCCGCTGTACGGTCAGCGCCGTTGAGCAAAGCATTGACGGGCGAACCCTGATCAAACTGCAGATCTCCCCCCCGGACACGGCAGGCCCGTTCCAGATGACCTTTCAGCTCGATCCCACCCGTCAGTATTGTGTAATATCCTTTGAGATGGAAGATCCGCAGCATTCCAAAATACGTCAGGCCTATCGAAACTATGTCCAGGTCAATCAGAAGTGGATTCCGACCATTATTACCATCGAGCGTTTTCTGAAGCAGCCTTACGGGCTTCAGCTCAGTTCCTACGATGACTGGAAACTGGATTTGATAACGCCTGAGATCCCCGACAGCAATGCTTTGAATATCGAATTCGACATGGGAACGCTGGTGGAGATACGGCCCTCACAGACATCCCGTACAATTTTATATCACGCTGCCGATAAAACCAAAACCAATGAACTTCTGGCAGAGAAAATCTCCCTTCTGGTTCAACCTGCAATTGAACACCCCAACTGTGCGACCACCGCGGCCTCGTTTGTGGCCAAAAAGTTTTCTCGTTCAGTTCCGACTGAACAGTTAAATCTGATGGCTTCGTCCGACAACCAGAAGACCAGCCTGTTTCAGCTCAAACAAACGCTGGAAGAGGCAGGGTTGTCCTGCCTGGCCGTGGAAACCGACCTGGAAACCCTTCGGCAAGCACATCACTGCCAGGCCGTTCTGCATCTGCCTGTATCCAGCCATTACATTATCCTGGATCATATTGACGACCAGTATGTCTGGTCCATCGATCTGACCAATCGCAAATTCTACTACCGCACCGCTATCAGCGAATTCAAGAAACAATGGACTACCGGCACGGCCCTGCTGGTCTCCGACCAGCCCCAAAACCTGCCTGCCCAGCAGGTCAGTCCCATCTCGCTGACGACACAGCAGCAGATTTTCGGCGGCGACCCGGCCGGGTATTCGTGCACGGATTTACTTCAGGTCGATTCCCGCATCGAATGTCCCCCGCCGGTCGGCATCCTATGCGGAGGGGCTCATTATATCATCTATGAACGGATGGGATGCCAGGAAGACCCCAATGGCGGCCAGTGTTACGGAACACAACAAATTGGCTATAGTTACGCACATTGCATCAACAATCCATCGAATCCAACGGTATGCTCCTCAAATGGTCTTTTTTACAACCGCTATATTCGAGCTTGTCAATAATCTTTCTTATAAAATATTTTTTGTCCAGTCTTGAATTTTTCGACCTGTTTCTGGTATAGTATCGGAAACAGGTTTTTTATTAACATATACTGGATAAAATGAGTCGCAAAGCCTTTACACTAATTGAACTGCTGATTGTGATTGCAATTATTGCCGGTTTATTGGGAATCACCCTTCCGGCCATCCGACTCTGCAAGCAAAGGGTCTTGTCGTTATCCTGTACCTCCAATCTCCATCAGCTTTCCATGGCTCTTAATGCGTATGCAAATGATTATGCAAGCTATCCTTATGGTTTTTCCGATTTGCCGGGGATGCGATCCGCTCCAATCGATGGATATACAGGCGATGCAACAATGGACTGGTCGGGCAGGTGGTGGTCTGATTCCATCGGTCAAGTTATCAAATCATCGACGATGATGGATTGTCCCGGCTCAAAAGAGGACTGGCTATATAAAGATTTATGCGGCAATTATGGTGTCAACTATTCGATCTGCAAAATCTCTCCCCTTTCATCCAAAGAAACTGAATTTGTTGGAAAACCACTTCAACCCACCCAGGTTCGCCACCCCTCTGAAGTCATCCTGGTGATGGATGCCGGCTACACCCTGATAAGCTGGAAAGCAGCCATAGCTAACCCGTCCTTCACGCTTGAAATTCCCAAACGAAATCCATGGTTTTATGTGCCGGGTTTGACTTCGGTCAACGAACAAAAAACCATTGATTCAAAAAAAACAGACGATGCCATCACGGGACGCCATCCGGGCAAAACCTTCAACGCAGGCTTTTGTGATGGTCATGTGGATACATTAGACTCCGAGTCGCTGGCCATTGACCGGCTGCCGGACGCCAAAACCAAACCGAATTATCGATACTGGTGTCCATAGTTCTGATAGGAATCAGAGCCGTTATTCAGAGTCCTTATGTTGGGGGAAGACTTTATGAATCTCGTCTGTGAGGGTTGCTGCATCCGGATAATCAACCACCATCTGCATCATGAGCTGTTCTTTTTGACCCGGCAATTGTTCCCACCATTCGATCCGCTCTGGCAGCATGGTGGATGCATTCAGAAATCCTCGCCACCGTCGAGCAATCTGCACCGCTGAAGCGCCTGGCTGTCCCCATTGCAGATCATAGACCTGTTGTCCCGGCCGGGTTTGGGCAAGTCCTTCAACCTGGATCCAGGAATACGCTGCAGGCAGCTCCCTGATACTGTTAAAGGGCATTAAGCCAAATCCTTTCTGACTGGCCTGCAAAACAGGAATCGCAGTCTGTCTGACAGGCTCCTTTGAAACGGAATCGGAGTGAAGCATCGTTTTATTATCCAAATCCCACAGTGTCGCGTTTTCAGGATTTTGATACATTTGAATCTGGAGTTCTCGTGAGATTAGAATCGTCTGAACAGGCTGTGACTGCTCCGGTACAAAAATCTGAATGCGGCAGTTCATAAGCTGTTCAACCGCCTGGTAAACCTGTCGCAGGGCAATCCCTTCGGCTGAAGGAATCGACAGAAAACAAACCGAAAGAACCATCAAGATACTGGCGGCAAGACCCGCTCGAATCCAGACTCTGCGGGATATCTGCTTGCCCTGCGGCATGGATTGATGAGCATCCCTGACGGCGGAAAGTTGTTTAACCTCCACCTGAATCTGTCCGCCTGAATCAAGAGCGGCCCGGGTATAGATTCCGGATTGGTCCGAAGTCCTGATCTGTTCAAGTGTATTGATTATATCCTGCGGCAAAGCCTCCGTGAGCGGCTGCCCGGTCATCTGCAGGACCGCCTGTTCGGTCTGTTCAGCAGTTAATCGCATGGCCACAAGCATCTCAAGCTGGCTTCGACAGCGTTCACAATGGTCCAGATGCAGCATGATGGGTGTCTGCAGCTCAATAGCCTGCCCGGCAAGCCCCAACACCGGCAGAAAAGGTCTTACATCCTCACAGCACAGCCATTCATTCAGCAGCCGGTGATGCAGCATCATTTGCTGCAGTTTCAAAGGAATCACTTTCAAATCGTCCTGTTCATGCAGACAGGCATCCAGCCGGCGGAGTTCCGACTGGCATACAGCGCATTCGGAAATATGGGCTCCAATCGCACTCGGAATATCCGAATGACGGCCGGACAGGGCATCATAATAATACGTCGATGCCTCTCGACACAATTGTTCATTCTCCTTCATCATAGTCAGCCCTTTCGCGTACCCCTAATATCGTTCGAATCTTCTTTAATCCAAGGGAAATATATTTCTTGGCAGACTGGGGCTTGATGTTCATTAATTCGGCAACCTGTCCGAGATTATGCTGTTCGCGGTATCGCAACCGTACTGCCTGGGCCTCTTTTTTGGATAAATGGCCCTCCAATACCTTCAAAATCCGTTGAATCCTTTCGTCGTTTACTGCTTCATCCATCGTATTTGCCTTATTGATATCCGCCTGGTCCCGTGCATAACCCTTGAGCTTCTGCTGATATCGGATATTTCTTCTCCTGTAATCTTTCGCCTTATCAATGATAATTTTATATAAATACCCTTTCAGATTTCGAACATCGTCGGGAACAGGTTTGGCAACAAGAAATAAAAACAAATCATTGAAAAAATCATCCACGGCATCGTGGTCCGATAATGCATAACGGATAACAGACCGAATAAAGACCTCATGCTCAACAAAGAGCTGCTGCGCTGCTTCAACCTGTTTGTGGACATCCTTTGTCCGGTCTGTGTCTTTCGATAACACCTGCTGCTATATCCCGTTTTCGTGGCTTTACAGAACATTAGATAACGTGTTTCAATCATAGTAAATCGCTTCAAAAAAATCAATTTAATAGGTTTCCTAAATTGAATTTGCTCCATACCGGAAATCCACAATGGCCGAAATCAATGGAACTAACCCTGTACACTTGTCAGGATTGTTATCCTGGGTTTGCATTCGACCGGATTTTCCTGTCCATCTCCGGTATAAAGCCGTCTGAAAAGGCCAAAATGGTGATAAGAAAACAGCCATTTTGAGAAATTTCTTCACCATTGCTTAATCAAGCCTATCCGAGTGCTTTATCAGGTGTTTAAACAGGCGAGTATGCCCTGAACTTGTGTATGCTGTATAATTGTAAATCCGGGGCCTGAGATTTCTGATATAGAACAAAATGATTCGTTTTTTATAGATAAAAAAACGCCGAAATAGAAGTATTCAAAGGGACCTGAATGGATTATCTTCTTTGTCTTCGAACTTAAAGCAATAATGATCTAAGTAGTGAATATTTTGGAGTTAAAATGAGTAGATTTCGTATCTGGTTTGTACCAGCACTCATAGCTGTTTTATTCATCGCGAATACAGGGTTTTCGGCATCTATTTTTATCAGAACCGGACGTGACAAAGCGGCCGAAATTCAGCCTGAATTTACAGTTACCCCAAATGATGCATCTGAACCTGTTTTCTCATACCCACAGGATGATGAAATCCAGTGTCTCAGCCAGGCCGGCCAGCCTCAGATTCCATGGAAGCTGATGACTGTGCTGTTGCCGCCGAACGCAGATTTAACTTCCGTTGCGGGACAAACCATCGCAATACAGTATGAGTCGCTGGGAACAGGCTGGACTGTAAAGCCCATGCCTCCGGCCGCAACGCGAGATGAACAGAACAATGAAATTATCATTTGGCCTGCCGACAGAGTAATTGTGGATGGGAAAGACATCGAAATCTATCAAGCCGATGCCTTCTGGCCGTATGAGGAGACCCGTGTCGTTCAGGCCAACCAGCTTCGACAATGGCAGCTGGCGGAAATTGCAGTCCCCCTGGTACGCTATAATCCTGTCACCGGCGAACTGCTCAAGCTCAGTACGGCTGATGTGAATGTCGATTACAAAAGAAAAATGCACCCGGTCAAAGCCGGACAATTCAAGCGGGACCGCAGCGGGCGGGACCGTGCGGGTCGGCTGGCGGTGAACTTTTCGGACGCCGTAAAAGAGTATGAAGCCGCAACCGCTGACACGGACGAAAGTTCTTCATATACAACATATACCACGTCCGAATCCTCACTGGACGCCGGTGAAGCAGGCATTAATTCAACCGGTTATGCCATCATCACCACCAACACATTGAAAAACAGCAGCACCAAACTGGCGTCATTTATCGCCCACAAACAAAATCGCGGCTTTACGGTTTATGTCGTGACCGAAACGGTGTGCACGTGTACCAATACCGGCGTTACCAGCAACGGCTGGAACGGAGGCACCGGCAGCATCAGTGCAAACAATATCCGGACATGGCTGAAAAACAACTACCTGAGCAAGGACCTGCTGTATGTCCTGCTGATCGGAAATCCCAATCCCGATAGCGGCAATGTCGCCATGTTCAAAAACCATTATGCCACCTCGGAAGACGACTGGGCCCCCACCGATTACAATTACTGGTTCCTGAACAGTGATGATGGAAGCGACCGCTATTGGGAAGTCATAGTCGGACGTATCCCGAACTATGATTCCTCAGTAACCTATCTGGACAGCATCCTCCAGAAAACCATGGACTATGAGAACTCCAGCAATACCAACTGGCGTCGAAATGTCCTGCTGCCGATGGTTCCGCTGGATGATTCCACCCCCTGCTATCAGCTCGGAGAACAAATCAAAGCCAATCTGCTGGTATCCCGCGTCATTCCGTCGTATCGCATCTATGAAGACAAATATGACGCGATTCCGCCGCCGGAAGCCCTTCTGTCAAGCACGTATCCGGCGACCGCCTGGGCCAACGGCCGATACGGTCTGGTCTCATGGCAGACCCACGGCAACCAGGACTTTGCTGCCAGCGTTATCAGCAGCAGCGACGCCGGCTCTCTCGACAATACCTATCCGGCCGTTACCTGGCAGGGATCGTGCCTGAATGCATACGCCGAAAACAGCAACAACCTGGCTTACCGACTCCTGCGGCAGGGTGCCATCGTCACCCATGCCGCCACGCGCAACTCCTGGTACTATGTTGGCGAGAAAAGCTTCACCAACACCAGCAGCAACGGCGGCTTTGCCTATAAATTCGCCGACCGCATCCTGCAGGGCGACACTTGCGGCGTGGCGCTCGGAACGGTTCGTCAGACGCTGACACCGGGTCTCTGGAGCAACTTTACCCGATATGTCATTTACGGGGACCCCTCAGTCCGGCCGTTCTATGATATGACCAATTTCACCGTGTCACCCACAGATGCGTTTTACGCCATGAAGACTATGGGACACAGTCCCTCAGCCGCCAGTCGGACCTACACCATCAAAAACAATACCTCGTCGGCCATCAACTGGACCGCAACCGAATCCGCAGACTGGTTTGATCTGTCTTCCACCAGCGGCTCTATCGCCGCCGGCGGAAGCGCATCCGTCATCGTCAGTTTCAACAATACTGCAACAAACACTATGCCTGCCGGTCTAAATTCAGATACAATCCTATTTACCGATACGACCAACAACGTCGCTTATACACGTGCCGTACAGCTGGAAGTCACGACAACCATGATCGGGCACTGGAAGCTGGATGACGCCGCAGGCTCAATCGCCTCGGACAGCGGCCCCCTGTCGAATTCCGGCACACTGGCCGACACCGACATTGATGATACTTCTGTGGATCCGGATTCTTCCGTCGATAATGACATCGTCAACGCCATGTCTTTCGAACTGAATTCCACAACCGGCAAACTCGGCACGGCCCTGATGTTTGATGGAATGGGCGATCACATCAAGCTGAACAATTCCGTCATCACCCCCGGCCCCGGTTTCTCCGTATGCCTGTGGGCATATCCGACCGCCGCAGGCAGTTGGGCACGCTTCATCGATTTCGGCAACGGCTCCAGTGCCAGCAATCTGCTCCTGGCCCGATATTCAACCACCAATGACCTTGTATTTGAATCGTACAATGGCTCCTCGGGCGGAGGCACAGTGCGGGCCGCCAATGCCATTGAATTGAATAAGTGGCAGTTTTTCGCAGCCACACTGGACGCGTCGGGAAATGTCAAGATTTACAAGAATGGAGTCGAAGTTGCATCCGGCAAATCCGCCGCATTGGCCAAAGTCAATCACACACGGTGCTATATTGGCCGAAGCAACTGGTCGTCGGATGCTTACTACCAGGGCGCCATGGACGACATCCGAATTTTCAACACGGTCCTGACCGAACAGCAGATTCAGAACCTGATGAGCGGCTACAGCGAGGCCTACGCCCCGAAACCCAGGGAACACGGAGGTACCTCGCAGCAGTCCATGCTCCATTGGAGCGGCAGTGAAAACGCTGTCGGCTACCAGATTTATATGGGAACCGACTCGGCGGCGGTCGCTTCGGCAGCCCCGACCAGCGCTGAATACATGGGATACCGCACGATAACCCAGTACAATCCCGGCGAACTGACACTCGGGGATCGCTATTACTGGCGTGTCGACACCGTCACATCCACAGGTTTGATATTGACCGGCCCGGTCTGGGATTTCCTGGTCGTCGGCACTATAACCCGACAGGTCTATACCGACATTACCGGCGAAGCGGTCAGCAACCTGACCAGCGCCGCCAAGTATCCCAACAGCCCGGATATCTATGAGCAAATTACCAGCGCCGAAGGACCAATCGACGCGATGGATTACTACGGCACCCGCATGGAAGGCTTTGTAACACCCAAAACCAGCGGCACTTATTACTTCTACATCTCAGGCGATGACGGCACGGAGTTATGGTTCAGCCCCAACAGCAGTCCATCCAGCAGTTCACGGATTGCCTATTCCACCGCCCATACCAGCTCGCGTCAGTGGACCAAGTATTCAAGCCAGAAATCCTCGGCCAGGACGCTCGTGGCCGGACAAAAATACTATATTCGCGCCCTGCAAAAAGAACACGGCGGCGGGGATCATGTCGCTATCGGCTGGCAAGGGCCCGACAGCCCCGCCATCAGCGTCATTGACGGACAATTTCTGACACCGTATGTGACCAAGGCAGCACCGATGTTCTCTGACGAAATCATCACCAAAGCCGAGGCTGCCGAGGGCAGGGCTTATCAGAAATCCCTGACCTCCGACATGGCCGTCAATGGCACCTTCACCTACACTAAAACAGCCGGCCCGGCATGGCTGCAGGTCAGTTCTGCCGGCCTCCTGAGCGGTACGCCCGCCAACGGCGATCGCGGCCTGACCAGCATCCTGGTGCAGGCCTCCGACGCCTGGGGACGAACCGATCAGGCCGTCTTCCAGGTACCCGTAGCCGAAACCTGCAACGGCGGCTGGGGCAGCTCCGATCTGATCAGCTTTGCCGAACACTGGCTGGACACTCAGGCCGGCAGCCCCGCTAATCTCAACGCCGACGGCATCGTCAACCTGCTGGACCTGAATCTGTTCGCCGCTCACTGGCAGCAGGATATTCAGCCCGGTCTGGCTGCTCACTGGACTATGAATGACATCATGGCTGCAACCCTGAGGGATATTTACGGCGGACACGATGCCGCCCTGACCAACTCCCAGATTCTCCGCACCGCCCCCGGACGGCTGGGCAATGCCCTGCTGCTGGACGGCGTCGATGATTATGCCGTGGCAACCGGTTTTAAAGGCATTGGCGGCACCCGGGCCCGCACCTGTACGGCCTGGATACGGACCTCTGCTGTCGGTACGGAACAGACCATTGTATCCTGGGGCAATATCGCGACAGGTCAGAAATGGATATTCCGACTTCAAAGCACCGGCGAGCTGGCCGTTGGTATCTGGGGTGCCTACATCAACACCAGAAATGCCCTGAATGATGGACGCTGGCACCATGTGGCTGCAGTATCACCTGACAATCCAACACCCAATGTCACCGGCATCAAACTCTATGTGGATGGCCGGCTTCAGACCAATACCATCGCCAGTAACTCGCTGACAGTCAACACCTCCCTGATGGATGATGTTCTGATTGGCAATTATACCATCGCCAATGGCTCACACCAGGCCTTCTTTAAAGGTCAGATAGATGATGTCCGTCTGTATAACCGTGCCTTGACGGATACCGAGATCGCCTGGCTGGGGCAGACTTATTTAGTCGCCCACTGGCCGATTAACGAGGGACAAGGTACGCTTATCCAGGAACAGATTGACCAGGCTCATGCCCGGACGGTCAATATGGATTCAACCAACTGGGTGGCCGGACGCGCGGGGACGGCACTGAGTTTCAACGGAACAGATGAATACCTTGCTGTCACAGGATTTCCGGGGATTTCCGGAACGGCTTCGCGGACCTGTTCGGCCTGGGTTAAGACCGTCGCATCAGGGGCCGACCAGGTCATTCTGTCCTGGGGAACAGCGTCGGCCGGACAGAAGTGGATGTTCCGGGTACAGCCGGGTGGACCGCTTGCTGTAGGTGTTTGGAACGGTTATTGTGCGGGCGACACCCTTGTCAGCGACAACCAGTGGCATCATGTCACCGCGGTGCTGAATAATGACGGATCGCCCAGCGTCAATGAAATTCAGCTGTATGTCGATGGGAAGCTGCAGACAACCTCGGCAATCAATACCCAGGCGATTGACACCCTTGTAACCGATACCCTGTATATCGGGGCAGTCAACAACAACGACAGCCTGCAGAACTTCTTCGGCGGACAAATTGAAAATGTCCAGATCTACAACCGCGCTCTGACTCAGGAAGAAATCAAAGACCTGGCAAAATAAAGAATGAACAAACAACACAACAGCAGCAAAGCAGGTATCCAAACCAGCCTTGCTGCTGTTTTCATTTGAGCCAGGACGCTACAGAGTGACTGCTATTTTGTTGGTGTTACACAAAACACATACACCAGCGGATCCGATCCGGTATTGACAATATTATGCTGCGTGTGCGGCGGGATATACAGCACTTTCCCCTTGCCGACCAGAAGCCGGTCTTTGCCTTCGAATACTGCCTGCCCCCGACCATTCAGAAAGACCAGCAGTTCCTCGCGGGCTTCGGTGCTGTGGCTGCCGCATTCATCACCGGGGCCCAGAAAAACACGCCCCGCCTTGATTCCCAGTGTCTGCGGGGCCTGCATCAGACGCTGATATTCCTGCTTGTCATTCAAATCCACATAAAATGGTTTTCTGGCTTCCATGAGTGTATTCCTTCATTCTGAATGTCATGACCGCATAAAGCCCGTTAATAAACCGGAGGTCGTCGCCGTTTGCTTAACTGTTCACATCGCCGAAAGACTGCCTTCACCATGTTATCCACCTGCCCAGCGGGCAAATCATTCAAACTGGTTTGCAGCAGCATCTGTTTTTGCGCTGCAGTGAAATACTCCTCCCGCATACTGAAAATCAGCCGGGCCAGATTTTCCACACGGCAGGCCGCCATCCGCGGCCGGGAAACACGTACACTCATGCGATGCAAATCGATGACAGCAAAATGGAATCGTCCATCAGCAGCCTTGTCAACAAACAGATGATAGACATATAAATCCGGCAGGCTGATGCCCAGCCGATGGATCCCCTGTATCCATATTGCCATCTCACCCAGCAGTCGGTTTTGTTCATCACCGCCAAGGGTTCGCCACGACTGGCGTATCACATCCATCAGGCATTGCCCGGCAAGCAGTTCGGTAATAAAAAACGACTGTCGCTCAATGCCTGCCACAGTTCTGCGGCCAAAACACGCGGGCCGATACGTCGCAATTCCATGCTCCAGCAGATAATGAGCACTGTTCCATTCAAGCTGCCCCTGACTGCACAGCCCGCCCCAGTTTCGCACCGCAAAAAGCATATCCTTGAAATGGGGATTGAAAAACCGTTTCATAAACAGTGTTTTGGTCCCCCCGGGCCGCTCAAATGTCCGCATCACCACACTGCGTTTGGTATTTTTGTTGATTTGAGTCCCTTCAAATCGCTGAAAAAAATCATCAAAGGTCCGCAGCCCCGCCTCCTTAAAAAAAGGCTGCCATGAGTTTGCATAGGTAATCCGTTCCATAGACGGCTTTTTATCTCCAAAACAGTCTGTTTGATTCTATATCCTGATCCTGCTTAAAATATTCCGGTTCGTCGCGGCTAAGCACAGCAGCTTCAACCACGTGCTTCTTTTGCTCGCGAAATAATCATACCCATTGGTATAAACCAGGTGCCACTATACGTTTATCTGAAGCAAAAAGAAACGTTTTTTTGCGATTTCTTCGACATCTCTGCACCCGACAAAACTTTCGGTTGACACCTGCCCTGTTGCCTTGTAAGGTTATGGTACCACTTTAGTTAAGGATAACGGCAATGCTTTATCAGGATTTAAAAGGCAAAAAAGTACTCGTCACCGGTTCCAGCAGCGGCATCGGGGTGGCCATCGCAGAGCTCTTTGCTCAACAGGGTGCCCTGGTTGGCGTACACTATAATCAGACCGAAGATGGCGCCCGCCAGACACTGGCTAAGGTCAAGTCCCTGTCCGATGGCTGGCTCCTCAAAGCAGACCTGCGAAATCCCCAACAGGCCGCGGACATGGTCAACCGCTTTGCCGACCAGGCCGGCGGCATCGATATTCTGGTCAATAACGCCGGCACTATGCTCCAGCGGGTCAATATTGCCGATTCGTCCGTGGAATTTTTCGATAACGTCTTTGACACCAATACCAAAAGTACCTTCCTCGTAACCCAGGCGGCATTGCCCTGTCTGAAACAATCACATGGCAATATCGTCAATATTGGTTCCATCGCCGGGCACAATGGCGGAGGCGGCGGTTCCGGCATCTACGCAGCCGCCAAGGCCGCGGTAGCAACCCTGACCCTGGCCATGGCCAAAGAATTCGCCCCCTTCGGCATTCGCGTCAACAGCGTCATGCCCGGCCTGATCGAAACACGCTTTCATGAGCAGTTTTCCACCCCCGAACGCAAAAAGAAGATGGCCGCTGAAACACCCCTCGGACGCAACGGCACCGCCGAGGATGTCGCCAAAGCCATCGTCTTTCTGGCGAGCAATGAGGCCGCTGCCTTCATCACCGGCGAATACATCGCCGTCAATGGCGGTATTCTTATGCGCCCATAAATCCCCAATAAATATTACAGACATTATCTTGACATTTTATCATCAATAGGATATTGTCCTGCAAGAATCCAGGAAGTCAGTATTCACAATAACGGAGGTGTTTATGCTGAAATGGCTCAAGCAGTTAGATCAGATTTTACGCGGCGAGGCAACGAAACCTGCTTTATTGAAGGACAGTCAGTTTGATATCCCCATAGCAGGCCTGTGTTTGTGTCTGGTTATACTCAGCGCCTTTTTTGGAGCCTGTATCGGCTCTTTCAACCTGCTTCACCCTCTGGATAAAGATGCCGTCTTGACACTCAAAGACGCATGGATGCAGACCCTGGCCAGTGCAATGAAAATGCCTCTGCTGTTTACGCTGACGCTGCTGATTACCCTGCCGTCGTTATATGTCTTCAATGCTCTCAATGGCTCCAGACTGTCGCTGATGTCGGTGCTGCGTCTTCTGGTCGCAACCCTGGGTGTCCTGGTTGCAGTCCTGGCTTCGCTGGGGCCGATTGTCATCTTCTTTTCTCTGTGCACCACAAGCTATTCCTTTATGCAGCTGCTGAATGTCGCCGTCTGCACGGTGGGCGGCACGCTGGGCCTGGCTTTTCTGCTGCGAACTCTTAATCGGTTAATCCTGGCCCAGCCGCAGGAGACCTTAATTATGTCCACTCCCAGGGTACCGGAAATAACCATTTCCCTGCCCACTTCGCCTGACGGTAAAAGCCCCATCAAACCGCCTATTGGGCCGCTGGAACATATTGCCCCGACCGATCGCAAGGCCAAAAGCATCTTTCGTGTCTGGACGATCGTGTTCGCACTCGTCGGGGCCCAGATGAGCTGGGTACTCAGGCCGTTTATTGGAAGTCCTCATCTGCCGTTTGAATGGCTGCGTCACCGGGAAGGCAATTTCTTCATGGCCGTGCTCCAGGCCCTTCAGACTATGTTTTCATAAATCAGCGGGAGTTGCAAACCATGCTCCTGGAACGGGCCGATCAGATTTTGCGAGGATACGCAGGCACTTCAGACGGCCGCACGTCCAGAGGGCAATTTGCAGGAATTTTGACCGTCTTATTTTTTTTCGGATGCCTCTATGGGGCAGTCATGGGTTTATATTCGCTCATCTATGGCCATCGCTTCCTGCAGCTTGTTTATTCAGCCCTCAAGGTCCCCCTGCTGCTGCTGGCTTCGTTCGGACTGAGTCTGCCGTTTTTCTTCGTGCTCAATACCCTGCTGGGATTGCGAGATGATTTTGTCCGCGCCCTGCGTGCCCTGCTTGCGACCCAGGCCGGCTTAACCATCATCCTGTCCTCCCTGAGTCCACTGACGCTGTTCTGGTATATCTCATTTGATAACTACAACGCTGCCATCCTGTTCAACGCCGTGATTTTCGGCGGTTCCAGTATCCTGGCACAAACCATCCTCCTGAACGTATCGCGTCCCCTGATACAGAAAAATCCGCGCCACCAGATCACCCTGCTGGCCTGGCTGATTATTTACGCTTTTGTCGGCATCCAGATGGGCTGGATATTGCGCCCCTTTATCGGCGACCTCAGCAGTCCCACCCAGTTT
>JAFGQP010000165.1 GCA_016935635.1 Sedimentisphaerales bacterium | reverse complement strand
TATCGGACATGACCCGTGACGGTGAAATCGGGGCCATTATTTCGTTCGTTTATGATAACTCCCCCGCTTCTCAGGTCGGGCTGGAGATGGGCGATATTCTGCTTCGGCTGCACATCGACAAGCAGCCCCGCCCGATGGAGGTCGCCCTCGACGATGACGACTTCGGTTTCGGGGAGATGTTTCCGTGGGAGCAGCTCAGCGAACTTTCGGAAGAATACTACGATCAGCTGCCGACGCCCTGGGCCGGTGCCGAAAACTCCCTGATTCGCTCGCTGACGGATTTCGGATTCGGAACGCATTTTCAGGGGGAGATTTTCCGCAATGGTGAAGTGCTCGTCAAGGATATGGTAATCACTGAAAGCCCGTCCCATTATGATTCGGCAAAACGTTTCAAATCGGAAGCGATGGGTATCACTGTCCGCAATCTGACATATGAAGTACAGCGGTACTTCCGGCTGACACCGGACGACCCGGGCGTCATCGTGTCCAAAATTGAACCGGGCAGCAAAGCCAGTGTCGGCGGAATCAAGCCGTTTGAAATTATCACGCATATCAATGATGAACCGGTGGCCGATGTGGACACCTTCGAAAAAATGATACAGGCCGGCGGCGAGCTGAAATTATCGGTTAAGCGGATGACCAAGGGACGGATTGTCAACCTGAAGCTGGATACCGCGGCCCCAACTGAAAAAACAGATGCTGCGGAAGCGGTTGAGCCGGAAACGGCAATCACCCCGGCACCCAAACAATAACAATACATTGTAATGTAGAGGTCCATTATGAAATCTATCATGTACACTGCGATTCTGTCATCCGCAATGATGCTTTGCACGCAAGCCTCGGTTTGTCGGGCCGCCGCTTCAGATTATTTTTTTATCCACGTCGTGGATGAGCAGACCGGCCGGGGCGTGCCGCTGGTAGAGCTTCGCACGACCAGCATGATTCGGCTTTATACCGACAGCGGCGGCATGGCGGCATTTGACGAGCCGGGCCTGATGGGACAAAAGGTCTTTTTCTTCGTCGAAAGCCCGGGCTATGAGTTTGCCGCCGACGGTTTCGGAATGCGGGGAGTCGCCCTGACTACCCAGCCGGGTAAGACCGCAACAGTCAAACTAAAACGTACTCAGATTGCTCAGCGACTCTATCGCATGACCGGCCAGGGGATTTACCGTGACAGCATCCTGGCCGGACGGGAGGCGCCGATTGACCAGCCGCTGCTGAATGCCCAGGTTTGCGGGCAGGATTCGGCCAATAATTGCCTGTATCAGGGCAGGCTCTACTGGTTCTGGGGGGATACGGCGCGGGTTAGTTATGGACTGGGGCAATTTGCTACTTCCGGGGCGATCAGCACACTGCCGGGCAAAGGCGGGCTGGATCCGGATAAAGGGGTAAATTTGACCTATTTCACCGACGACTCAGGCTTCAGTAAAAAGATGTTCCCGATGGACGGGCCGGGGATGGTCTGGATTGACGGCATCATCACCGTGGAAGACCCGCAGGGCCAAGAGCGAATGCTGTGTCAATTTGCCCGAATGAAGGATCTGGGCCATTTCCATGAAAAGGGAATCGGGATGTATAACGATACCAAACAATGCTTTGAGCCGATCCTGCGGGAAGCCGAACAGCCGATGCCCTATCACGCCTGCGGCCATCCGACCCCGGTCCTGGTCAACGGCATTTCCTACTGGTATTTTGCCATCCCGTTTCCGGCGGCGGTTCGAATGCGGGTCGAAGCCGTATTGAGCAAGGCAAGCGACCCCAATCAATATGAAGTCCTGACGGCCCTGGGACAGGATGAGGGACAGACATCCAGTCAATGGATTGCCTTCGGCAAACTGGCCGAGCGTCTGGGCTCCAAGGCCGCTGCACAAAAGGCCCTCCAGAAGGAGCATCAGGCCATGCACATGGTGGACTGCGGCAGCAACAAACAAATTACACCGCATGGCGGCTCGGTCTGCTGGAATCGATGGCGGCAAAAATGGATTATGATTTTCAATCAGTTTGGAGGCGACAGTTCCCATCTCGGCGAGGTATGGTATGCCGAGGCGAACACGCCGGTTGGACCGTGGACTGCTGCAAAAAAAATCGTCACCCATAACAAGTATTCGTTTTACAATCCCAAGCAGCATCCCTACTTTGACCAGGACAACGGACGGCTGATTTATCTGGAGGGGACGTATTGCATCACCTTTTCCGGCGACGAAAAACATGCGACGCCGCGGTATGAATACAATCAGATGATGTATCGGCTGGATTTGTCCGACTCACGATTAAAACCATTGCAGAATACCCAATCCCCGGAGTATAATCTGTCCGACCCGCAGGCCAGGCCGGATTTGTCGGTCTTTGGCAGTTCCGCGGGCCAATAAACATGAGGAAATAATCATGATTGGAATTATCGGCGGCTCCGGACTGGGGCAGGCTATTATCAATCAGCTTACCGAGGTACGCACAGAAACAGTCAAGACTCCTTTCGGCAGTCCCAGCGATGTCATACGCATCGGCAGGCTGGGCAGCGGCCAAGCGGCGTTTCTGAATCGTCATGGGCCGGGGCATTGCTTTAATCCCTCGCGCGTGCCGTACGCGGCCAATATATTCGCCCTCAAACAAATCGGCGTTACGGCTTTGATTGCCAGCGCCGCGGTGGGTTCGCTGCGGCAGGATTATGCCCCGAAGCAGCTGGTGCTGGTGGATCAGTTCATCGATAAAACCTTCCGACGGCAAAATACGTTTTTCGACGCCCTGGGAGCGGTGCACTGCGAGATGGCCCAGCCCTGCTGCGGACGACTGCGAAAACGGCTTCAGGATGCAGCCAAACAAATCCATACGACCGTTCACCCGGCCGGGACGTATGTCTGCATGGAAGGCCCCCAGTTTTCCACGCGGGCCGAATCCCTGATGCATCAGAAATGGGGCGGGGATTTAATCGGGATGACGGCCATGCCGGAAGCCAAACTGGCCCGCGAGGCCCAGATGTGCTACGCCCTTGTGGCACTGGTCAGCGATTACGACTGCTGGCAGGAGCATCACGGCCAGACGGACAAACAGCTCCTGCTCAGCGAAATTATCGGCAATCTCAACACCGCCACCGACAATGCCATCAGCCTGATTAAGGTGGTGCTGGCTGCCGGGGACAGTCTGTGCGAGGATACCTGTCCCTGCCGCAAAAGTCTCGAAATGGCCGTCTGGACCAATCCCAAAGCCATGGACCCGAAAACCAAAGACGAATTATCCGTTTTATTCCGATAAATTTTTCCAGACCGACAAGAAACAGGCTGGATAATTTGAATCCTGTTGGATAAGATACAGGACAATGCAGAATCTCAGCGAACACAACATTTTAATTTTTCTGGTTCAGTTGTTCGTGCTGCTGGGCCTGGCCCGGGGACTGGGGGAATTATTTCGCAAATGGAAGCAGCCGCCCCTGACCGCTGAAATCCTGGTCGGCATTCTGCTGGGGCCAACCATTCTGGGCAGATTCCTGCCGGGATGGCATCAGGCAATTTTCCCGGCAGATCCGGTTCAGCAGAATATGCTGGAAACCGTGGCATGGATCGGCGTTTTATTCCTCCTGCTGGAAACCGGCCTTGAGATTGACCTTTCATCCGCCTGGCGACAAAAAAAAGACGCATTGGCAATCGCCTTATCCGACATCGTCATTCCAATGGCTATTGCTTTTATTCCCTGTTACTTTCTGCCTGAACACTATCTGACCAATCCAGACCAGCGACTGATATTTTCCATTTTCATGGCGACCGTAATGACCATCAGTGCCCTGCCGATTGCCGCAAGGGCTTTGCACGATTTGAAGCTGTCTAAAACCGACCTGGGATTCTTGATCATCTCTGCATTATCAATTAATGACCTCATCGGGTGGCTGCTTTTCACTATCGTATTGGGATATTTTACACAAACGGGCCTGAGCCCCATGGCAATCTTCGCCATCGCCGGCGCCACCGTGGGATTTGCAGCCATTTGCCTGACTGGCGGAAGAATACTGACCCATGCGGCTCTGGCTAAAATAAAAGAAAAAAAACTGCCGCAGCCCGGTATTTCATTGACATTCATCTGCCTGCTGGGGCTTTTGTGCGGAGCGATTACCCAAAAGATCGGCATTCATGCCCTGTTTGGATTTTTTATTGCCGGCATGATGGCCGGCGGCAGCCGGGCCCTGTCCGAAAACGTCCGTCAGATTATTTCGCAGATGGTTTACGCCATCTTTGTGCCGCTGTTTTTTGTAAACATTGGCCTTAAGGTCGATTTTTTGAGGAGCTTTGATGTTTTTCTTATTCTACTGATGAGCGTGGTAGGCATACTGGGCAGATATCTCGGTGCCTGGATTGGTGTCTGTTTCACCCGACTGCCAACCTCAAACCGCCAGGCCATCTCCATCGCACACACACCCGGCGGGGCCATGGAAATCGTTATCGGTATGCTTGCCCTGGAATACAACCTTATTACTGAACTGGTCTTTGTTGCCATTGTATTCAGCGCCATCGTTTCCTCTGTCACCCTCGGACCCTGGTTAAGTTATTCCATCCGCAAACGACGGGAAATCAGTATTCTTGAGTACTTCTCCCACAGGGCAATTCTGTCACATCTCAAATCCAGGGATAAAGAACATGCCATTGGAGAACTCTGTGCGTTGAGTGCCGGAATTGACGGTTCTCTCGAAGCCGAAGAGGTATATGACCATGTTCTTCAGCGTGAAAACACGATGGGCACGGCCATGGAAGAAGGGATTGCCATTCCTCACGCCCGACTTGCTTCTCTGAAAAGTCCCATTGTTGTGTTTGGCAGGTCCTTGGGGGGTATTGAATGGAATTCACCCGATGACAAGCCGGCTCGACTCATTTTTTTAATCCTGACGCCGGCCTCGGATGACGATGTGCAGGTGCAAATCCTGGGCTTGATTGCCCGCGTCATAAGCAATCCGCAAGTCCGGCAGGATATTATGCAATGCGACAATGCGGATGAAATCTGGGCCATCCTGCATACCGCACTCACACCCCAGGTGATTATCCGTAAATAAAAACCGAAATCCCCCGTACCCGCTGCTTAATTGGCATTGACTTCTTTTTTAATTGCCTCAATATCCAGCTTACGCAGCATGGCGGGCAGTTCCGTCCAGAGGGGATGGAATCCGAATCCGCCGTGCGTCATTTCCCGGATAGCACGATCCCGGTTCCATTCCTGAATGATTGTTCGATATGCCGCCACCATGGTGCCGGTCCGGTCGGAGCCATGCTGACAGTGGACAAACACCGGCGCGGCATTCGGATCGGCGGCAATGCGTAAAAACGCCATCACATTGTTCGGCGTCACATCCCAAGTATCCATCGGAATCGGCTTATAATCCAGTCCCGTTCCGGCCAGTAATTCCTCGTCGGAGTGGTGCCCCCGCAGATTGACCACGGTCTTGATGCCCAGCTTTTTAAGATTCTCAAAGCCTTCTTTGGTCGGCTGGGCACCGCGATACAGCGAGTCGCTGACTTTGTGCAGATTAGAACAGCCGGGCAAATCGAACCGCACGGCATGATTCGTGGCCAGGATTTTTTGCACCTCCGGCCCGTTGGGGTTGGCTGCGGCATTGGCAACCCGCAATGATGCAAAGCCCGGATCGGGGGAAATGGGCTTGAAAAACAGCCAGTAGACATAAAACGCCAGCACCAGAACAATAAACACACAGGCCAGCACAATTTGTCGCGGCTTAAACGGTGATTTGATTTCTTTTTTTCTCACGCGCTGTATCCTCTCTAATTTACACCCAACATAATTACCTCGTTGAAGAAAGATTATACACGTTTTGAATATCCATGTAAATCCTTGATTTTCTATCCATTTGGTGGTTAAATACAGGTCATGTTTAAGACTGTAACAATTGTTGGCGATGGAGCGATGGGCAGTGTATGTGCGATGCTGTTATGTGAAAACGGCATCCGGACGACACTGTGGGGCTTTGATGCTGCGCAGCTTGCCCAGTTTGCCGAAAAACGCGAAAATGTCCGTTTTTTGCCGGGGTATCCATTGCCGACAGAATTACAGTATGAGGCCGACGATATAAAAGCATTGGCTGAGGCAGAAATGGTTGTTTCTGCGGTCCCATGTCAATATACACGGGGTATCTGGGCCCGGCTCAAACCGCATCTTCCGGCCGGAGTTCCCATTGTCAGTACGACCAAGGGGATAGAAAACAAGACCCTGCTTCGCCCAACGGAAATTTTAAGGCAAATTCTGAATGAAAGCCATCCACTCGCGGTACTTTCCGGCCCGACAATTGCCGACGAACTGGCTCGTAAACTGCCTGCTTCAGCGACTGCAGCCTGTGCAGATTTCGAATTGGCCAAACAGATCCAGCATGCCTTTAATACCTCGATGTTTCGTGTTTATACCAACGACGATCTTGTTGGTGTGGAACTGGCCGGGGCGATGAAAAATATCATTGCCATTGCCGCCGGGATTATCGACGGCATCGGCGCCGGCGACAACGCCAAAGCCGCCCTGCTAAGCCGCGGACTGGCCGAAATTGAACGGCTCGGCATCGCCATGGGAGCTAAAGAAAAAACTTTCGCAGGATTATCGGGCCTTGGCGATTTGGTCACCACCTGTGTCTCGCCCAAAGGCCGTAACCGTTCCTTTGGCGAACGCATCGGCAAAGGGGCCTCGGCTACCGAAGCCCTGGCCGCAACACACAGTGTCGTCGAAGGTGCGGCAACGTGCGAATCGGTTCTCGGACTGGCCGGAAAATATCACGTTGAAATGCCGATTACCGAAGCCGTGTACACCATCATCCACGACAACAAGAGCGTGCATCAAGCCCTGGCTGATTTGATGAGCCGCCAGCTGAAAGCAGAATAAATCCCCATTGTCTCGGCTGTAATTATTTCCTCGATTCATGACCATTCCACTTGACAAAATCACGACAAAGTGCAATGATATTATATAGAAATAACGAAAAGACCTGTGTGTCTGCGGGTCAATGGGATGCCCTGACGAGGATGATTCATGAACGCCGAAAAGTCGCAGGTCAAAGGATTGGATACGGTTGCGGTTTTTTCATTTACCCCGCAGGGGCAATGTGAAATTCAGAACGATTTGACGGTTTTAAACGGACTGGGCAGAGACAAGGCCCTGTTTTTGCATCGCTGCCTTGAATTAACCTGGCAAACTGTACAAAAATACAACGCACAGGCATTTACCCATCTTAACACACGAAAGATTCGTCTGCGCGTCAGCCCTGCCGTTCCTCTGGTACCCACCCTGATGCCGCATGAAATCCTGTTCAATACCCGGCTGTTAGAATTCGGCCCCAAAGAGCAGGCACAGCGGGAATCTTTTCTAATTGGATGCCTGGCTATGGTTTTATACCATCAATGCCACGCAGATCTGCACATCAGCCATATCCACCATGCGGCTTTGCGATTCTACAAGGCACACAAGGTCGTCCTGGAAGCAACCATTCGTCAGCTGGATGCCTTTGCAGACGACGCCGCATTCGCCCACATGCAGAACGTTCTTATTCAGCTTGACACAATTTTATCCCTTCATGAATTTTGGACACATTTCGGAAAAACCGCCTCCGCAACAGACTTTTTAAATATCTCGCAGGTGGACTCGGACAAACGCCGTACGCAATTGCGGTCCATTCTGGTCCATGAAGCGACCCTTTATGCCGAGCATCAGAAATTGAATCTGACGGCAGCAAAAAAAACAGCCGCCGGATTTAAACATCTGTTTTTTGATGCTGGAACCGTTATTGTACTTTATGAACTTAAAAACAACGTCATGCAGGCTGTACGGCTGGCACCGGAGTATTTTATCGATGCCATGAGCATTGATGCCGCCCGCCTGAGTATCGTTCATAACGGCATACGGACGGAGATTTTTCATGACCATGGATCGTTTATCAAGCCCTGGGTCGAACGTCTCAAGGCTCGCGCCGCCGATCCCGCACTGGATGAATTGTCCCACATGCTGATTTCCGACCACGTGCATACGGTCAACGCCGCCATCGACGAACTGATTCGCCGCATTCGCCTTAAACACAATCCGCAGGAATCCCTGCGATTACTCTATGCGGGCCTGTACTACTGGTATCATCCGAACAAAGGCATCAGCCGCTCGGTCTGCCTTCGCATCAGCAAGGTTCTGGAAGATTTACTGACTGAGCGTCCGCCGTTTTTTCCCACAGCCCGCATCAACCGCAGCTTCTTCCGCGGGGAATCGCCGACGGTGCGCATCCATTTCAGCAAACCCGCTCGCATCAGCCTCAAGCATATCCAGGCCCGGATTCAATGGTCGGTCAACGGCCGACGCAAGAAACCCCTGGCAATGGCTCTCGACAAACAGGCCTGTACCGGGGAAAAACTATACTTTGAGGCCCACCTGCCCGGCAAAAACGGCTGGATTCACTACTCCGTCCAGACATCCTTTGATGACGGCAAGACCTGGCAATTTGAGAAATTCGACGAAAATTCCCACGGCCTGCTCAAACGCGTCGCCGACGAACGAGGCCATCGCGTCTTAAGCCTGTATGCCGACACCTTCAACCTCAAACTGGACGACAACATGCGTCCCGTGCGAGATGAAACCGGCGCGTTCGTTTATGGCACCTTCGACGACCTGGCCGAACAGCTTGCCTCCATCAAAAAAGAAGGCTACACCCGCATCTATCCGCTGGGAGCCCTGGAGCTGGGCTGGGCGGGAGAAGCCGGCCCGGATCCGTCAGTCTTTTCCATCTGGGACGGCCGCACCGTCCGGCGGGACCTAGGCGGTATCGAAGCCCTGCTGCGACTCAAACAGAAGGCTGATCAGCTCGGCATGAAAATCCTGCTGTGCGTGTTGAGCCATTTTTCACGCGCATGGCACAGCTGGCCGTATGCCATGCCGGTCTATATCGCGGGGCCAGACGGCAAACTGACCCGCCGAGCTGGCTGGGACGGCGAATGGGACGAATGGCTGGACAGCTTCATGGTCAATATGCGAGACCTCGATAACGTGGAATATCTGGTCGATGTCTGCATCCAATTGACTCGTATGGGCTTTGGTCTCCGCGTCGATGTCGGCCACGGTTTTGATACGGTATTCCCGGTCCGGCCGGATCTGGCCCAGATGCCCAAACTGCTGGGCGAAGTCACCGTCAAGGGATTTGAACCGGTGGACCTGCGCGGCACCAACGAGCCCAACATCCCCCTGATGTATATCGCCTATCGCGTCCAGAAAGCTGTTCCCGGCGCCCTGCTGGCCTACAGCGAACAATGGCACGCCAACGAAGTTCGCATGATTAAATCGGCGACAATTCCCTACAACGCCATCATCAAAAATCTCGAAAATATCCGCAGCGGACAGGCCGTCCACAGCCCGCTGGGACTCAACAACAACCTCGAATATCTCAAACGCCTGCTGCACCGCTACGGCGGCCAGACCCTGTCGATGTTCAACAGCCACGATGAAGAATCCCCGGCCAGCAATTACCAGAACATGATCTGGCCGGCAGCGGCCCTGCTGGTCTTCAGCAGCTACGGCCCGATTATGTATCATATCAGCCGTCTGCCCAGCCCGGAGGCCGGTTCATTTCCACGCCGATTCGACATGGCCTACACCGAATGCTGGAAGCACTGGGTCAACAACCGCTTCTCGCATCCCTGGTACGACGAAAACCTGGCCCGCCAGGATATCCTGAATCATTATCCCTATCTCCGCGGCTTCGGCACCTACCTGCGAGGCCTGTTTGCATTCGCCGATGAACACCCGGCACTGACCAAAGGCACGCTGGCCCCGATTGCCACCGGCAACGGACGTATCGCCGCCTTTGTCCGCAGCTACCAGAAAGAAAAAATGCTGTGCGTTTTCAACTTTCCCAACCCCATGCTCGACGGCCAGCAGGCCCTGGCCCGCACGTATAATTTCCGTCTTCGCAGCGCCGACACCGGCCAGCCGATTGAAGGCATCGAATTCGGCGAATTTTACGAAATGCGGGAACGCTACAACAACGTCGAAGGCAAGATGCGATGGGGACAAAAGGAATTCTGGTCCGGCCACGAACTGCTCGAACTGGGATTTGGCGGCGTCATCCAGCCGGTATCCAGCAGCATTTTTGAAATCGTCTCCAAAGAGCAGGCCATCCAGGAAAAACAGGTCCTCTTCGATTCCTTCCGGCGGTTCTTCCGATACGGCCGCGCCGACCGCATTCGTCATTGCTACGTCGCCCGGGTCTTCTCGGAATGCTGTGAGCCGGAACGGGCCGATTTCGACCGTTTCAGCGAATTATTCGGTCTGCTGATTCACTGGTCCATCAAAGAAAATGATTTCGGCGCCGCCTCGGTCGGCCTGCTGCTGCGGGAAATCAGCGCCGACAATCCCACTGTCCGCCAGGCGGTTATCGACTGCCTGATGCGCATCACCGTCAACGAAAAAGACCGGTTCGATAAAGACCTCACCCGCGCTGCCGCCGATATCCTGCAATCCATCGCCATCGGCACCATTGTGCTGGTTTCCCCCGAATCACGCTTCAGCGGCGCCTCCGGCGGCGTCGGCATCTACACCACCGACATCGCTGACGTGCTCAGCGAACTGGGATTCCACGTTGTACTGGTTACCCCCCTGTACGAGAAAAACCGCAAACAGATATTGTCCCACTTTGCGCCCAAATTCGAAGGCCACCAGTTCCCGATCCAGTTCCCGAATTTCAACGACGCCACCCAGACCACCTCGCCGGGAAAAGTCGAAATCGTCAACATCCTGAGGGCCAACCTGCTCCGCCGCAAACACGGCAAGCGCGCCCGCATCGAAGTCCTGTACCTGGAAAACGCCGCCTATCTGGACGCCCCCTACAGCGGTGCCACCGGCGAAGACAAAATCCGCCGTGCCCGCGTCCTGGCACAGGGCACGCTGGAAGCGCTGCGGGCCTATAATTATTATCCCTCGATTATTCAGACTAATGAATGGCCGTCATGGCTGGTCGCCGCCTTCATGACCACATGGAAAGAATACCGCGACGACCCGCATTTCGCCCAGACCAAAGTCGGCAGCATGATGCACAATCCGCATCCATCCTACGGCATCACCCTGGATGAAGCCAATCCCGTCAAACGCAATTATTACTGCTCAGTGCTGGGACTGGACCCGCGATTCCATTACGACCTGGCGGTTAATCGCTACAGCCCCAACGGCCATCAGATTGACCTGATGCATACGATGCTGCGAAGTTCGCACTTCATCGGCACCGTCAGCCGAGCCATGAAAGTCCGTATGCTCAAAGAGACCTGGCTGTTTAACCACGTCTGGGAATTTGCCGAAAAAGAACGCCTCGGGCTGTTTTTTGCCCGGCGGAACGGATTCAATATGGCCGCACGCCAGCGGTTCTGGTTCGGCACCAAAAAAAGTCTCGTCGAAACCTGGCAGCCTTCGGCCCGAAAACGCCTGTTTTACAAATATTACGCCGCCAAGAAAACAGCCAAGCTCGACCTGCAGAACAACTCTCATATTCGTCTAACGCCGGACAGCGAAAGCCTGGACCATGTCATCTTCGGCATGCTGCACCGCATCAGCAAGCAGAAAGGCTTTGAGCTGCTGGTCGATTGGAAAGTCTATACCGACGGCAAAAACCGTTACGTCCGTCATGAAACCTGGAAAATGGACGGCAATACCGTCCTGGAACAGTTCCTCCAGTCCAATTCGCGTATTCAGTTTGTCATCTGCGGCCGTGTCGAGGACAGCCCCGACGGTCGACGCTACGACGCTCATCTGCGGCGAATTGCATCCCGTCCGGATATGGCCGGGCGATTCGCTTATTATCCCGAAGGCAATCTAAGCCCGGACTTATACCGCAATCTCTACGTGGGATGCCAGTATTTTGTGATGCCCTCCGGCGGTGAAGTCGGCGAACCCTGCGGCATCAGTCAGCAGGAAGCCCACGCCGGCGGCACCCCGATTGTCGCTCATCATCAGGACGGCCTGCAGCATACCGTCGCTGACAATGACTTCGGCGATAAAGAATATCCGGCCAATGGCATTAAATTCACCGGCTTCAGCGGCGAAGGACTCCTGGAGGCCATGCTGGACGCTGTGGAAATCTATTATCATGGACGACGCAGACTGTACAAGGATGCCAATGGCAAGCCAAAGCCGCTCGATTACGATGACCTGGTATTTAACGCCTTCACGCGAGACCACCGCTGGATTAAACCGCTGCGGGACTATATCGAAATGTTCGCCAAAGTCCAGGATACCTCACTGCCGGTCCATCTGGATGCATTGCGGCTCATTGAGGAAATTGCTTATACCGAAGACAGCGAAACCGGAGACGTGCTGCTTCGATATGGTCTATCGACTGAACAGGCGATTCATTCACTGATTGCCGCGATTGGCTGCGATGTCGCTTCGGTGCGGCGTGCGGCGGCACGAACATTGGTCAGACTGGCTCAAACCCTGAAAAATCCATTCCTCTCCGAAGCTCTTAAGCAGCTTCGTCAGGCCTTGGAATTGCCGGATAAAAACCAGACCAGGCTCGTGGAATGGTGCGTGGAAAATCTGACTTAATCGCCGGCGGCACCATCCCAGCAGCAAACTATGGTGTTGCAGCATTCCAGGCAGGTGTCTGCTCGCCCAGCAGATGACGCACGAAGAAATCCCATCGCTTGCGATTGCCGAACCAGTCGCCGGAGGTATGCCCTGCCCCAGGCAGAACCACCAGCTCGAATTCCTTTTTGGCCTTGATCAAAGCATCCGCCAGCCGGAAGGTGGACTCCGGCGGCACATTATCATCCAGCTCACCGACCATCAGCAGCAGATGCCCTTGTAATTTGCCGGCGTTGGTGATATTGGACTGCTGCTCGTAATGCGGCCCGACCGGATAGCCCATCCATTGCTCATTCCAGTAAGACTTGTCCATTCGGTTATCATGACAGCCGCACGAGGAAACCGCGACCTTGTAAAATTCCGGGTGAAACAGCACCGCTCCCGTCGACGATTGTCCGCCGGCACTGGTGCCGAAGATACCCACCCGCTCAATATCCATATAGGCGTACTTGGCAGCCGCCGCCTTGATCCACAGGATGCGGTCCGGCAGTCCGGCATCGGCCAGGTTCTTCCAGCAGACATCGTGAAAGCCCTTGGAACGATTGCGTGTGCCCATCCCGTCGCACTGAACGACAACAAATCCCAGTTCCGCCAGCGCCTGGTTGGAATCATAATCCCGCCAGCTTTTGGGCACAAACGAATCCTGCGGCCCCGCATAAATATCTTCAATGATGGGGTATTTCTTTGACTCATCCAGAGTACGCGGCCGCCAGATGACACCCCAGATATCGGTCTTGCCGTCGCGTCCTTTGGCACAGAACGGCTCCGGCCCGCGCCAGCCCGCCTTGAACAGTTCTTCAGCATCGGCTTTTTCCAACTCGCAAATCAAATCACCGTTGTCAGCCTTGCGAAGTTCATGCACCGGGGGCATATCCACGCGTGAATAGGTATCGATCAGAACACTTCTGTCGGGAGAAAACTGTACGCTGTGAGTCCCATGCCCCGGAGTCAGACAAACCAGCCCGGAACCATCAAACCCAATCCGGTAATACTGGATGTAATACGGGTCGCGGTCAGCCTCCATACCCGAGGCCTTGAATTCAATCGTTCGGGCTTTTTCATCCACGCGTACGATTTCCCGCACAATCCAGTTGCCTTTGGTAATCTGATTTTTAAATTGGCCCGCCTTGCTGTCATACAGATACAAATGCAGCCAGCCGTCCCGCTCCGACGACCAGATAATCTCATCGGTGTCCTGCAGATGCTGCGGCTCGACGGGGTTGTAATTGATATTTACAAACGTTTCGGACCGCTCATCGATAATCACGCTGGATTTGCCGGTCGCCACATCCACCCGCACCACCGCAAGCCGCTGGTGACTGCGATACCGATGCTCAAAAAGAAAACTCTTGCCGTCTTTGGCCCAGCGAATACGCGGCACGCCAAAAGCATCCCACGGCTGATCATCGACCTTGGTTCGCTCCTTGGTCTCTGTGGAAAACAGGTTCATTTCCAGAATATCATACCGATCCCCCGGCAGCAGGTAATTATTGAAGTGCAGCAGAGCCCGCCCGCCGTCCCTGGGCGAGGATTCAATCCGGTGCACCGGTTTATTCTCCCCCGGCCGGATTCGATAAGCCACAATCGTCTTGCTGTCCGGGGACCAGCTCGGCCAGCCATAATAGTGATTTGGATCACCATCGTGACTGATTCGAAATTCACGGCTGTCCTGCGTGGATTTCAGATAGAGGTTGTGCTCTTTGGTCACCGCCTCCCAGGCCTTGTCAGGCGAAATGTTATTATTCTGCCACGGTCTGCGATTCCGCTGGCGGGGCCGCTGGGGCTGTTCGGGTTCTTGTTTCTGTTCGGCCAGCGCCTCGCCGCCCGGCGTCAAACATTCATACGTCTCCAGACCAAATCGCCACCGCCTGCCTTCCAGATCAAATTGCAGAATCTTGCCGCCTTCAAGGAGTTCTATGGTATCAAAAGGCAGGTTCTGCCCGACGTATGTTTTTGACAAAACCGTCGAAAGCGCCTCCGCCAGCCGCTGATGATCAAAGGCAGGACCGCGTGTCCCCTGCCGGCAATCCACAAGGATAAACTCTTTGCCTTCTTTGAAGTTATTTCTATACCAGAACTTCTGATTTTCATCAAACCAGTTGGGCTGGATGGTTTTTTTGAAAACCTTGTTGGAGTATGTTTCGCGGAGTTTTTCCGCCCGCTGATAATCATCGCGTGAAATCGCAAACGAAGGGATTTGAAGCCATACTGCGATGAAAAAAACAAACGCCGACATCCTCGCAATCGTGATGTTTTTCATAAAGTTCACCTGTTTTGCCTTGTTTTCGGTTTACACTGCCGCATCGATTGTACGACACTAACTATCTTTATAAAGACAACGTCCCTTCGGATTAAGTAACACCGTTTATCCCGGCACAGAGCATTTCGAGGCTTAAACCATGGGCATATCAGGGATAAAAACCGGCATTCTGGTAGTCCGGCCGGCCGTCGTCGTTATCGTATTCAATCGCATCCGCCTCATCGAGAGTCAGCTGAATCCGTTCGATTTTCTCCGCTGTGCGTGTGTGGCTGTTGACCGTCACAAGAATGCCGCTCATGCGGACATCGCCGGTGGCAATCTCAAACGGGTACGGCATCTGCGTTCGGAATGCCCGTATCACACATTCACTTTTACGCCCCAGCACCGAATCATGCGATCCGGTCATGCCAATATCCGTAATGTAGGCCGTCCCTTTTTGCAGAATGCGCTCATCTGCGGTCACAATATGCGTATGCGTCCCGAACACACAGGCGACTTTGCCGTCAAGATAGTAACCCATCGCAACTTTTTCGCTGGTGGCTTCGGCATGCATTTCGACAATGACAATTTCCGCCTGCTGGGCAACCCGAGGCAAAATCGAATCGATTTTCGCATACGGACAGTCCGCCGGCTTCATAAAAATCCGGCCAATCAGCGGGATCACCGCCACTGACACCCCGCGAGCTGTCTGATAAATCGCATAATCGCGACCCGCTGCACTGACAGACAGATTCGCCGGGCGGGCAATATTCGTGTTGCCTTCCAGAACGGGTATAATATCTTTTTTACGGAATGCATGGTCACCCAGGGTGATCAAGTGCACCCCGTATTTGAGCAGCTTGTCATAGATTTGCGGCGTCAGTCCAGACCCCCCGGCGGCGTTTTCCGCATTGGCAATCACACAATCGATCTGCCGTTCCTTGACCAGTCCAGCCAGGCGCATAGCCAGAGCCCGCCGTCCGGGCCGACCGACAATATCCCCGATACATAGAATATTCAGCTTCATCCAGCACCCGCTGGCAGGACTTTCCACACGACAAGACCAACTTCAGATGTCCGCCGTATCAAGACCTGCCCCTCTAAATTATCGAGCATACTCCACGCAGCGCACCTCACGCAGCAGAGTCACTTTGATTTCACCTGGATAGGTCATTTCCTCTTCAATCTTCTTGGCAATATCACGGGCGACTTTCATCGCGGATTCATCATTAATCTGGTTGGCGTCGACAACGACACGAATTTCACGCCCTGCCTGGATCGCAAAACAGCCTTCCACGCCTTTGAAGCTGCCGGCAATTTCTTCCAGCTTCTCAAGACGTTTGATATAACGTTCCAGGGTTTCGCGGCGAGCACCCGGACGCGATGCACTGATGGCATCCGCTGCGGCAATCAACGGCGTATAGGGATTGTCCGGCGGGCAATCGCCATGGTGAGCTTCAACGGCATTGATCACAATCTGCGGCTCTTTGAAACGACGCAGATAATTGGCGCCAATGGCCGGGTGACCGCCCTCGATTTCACGGTCCATCGCCTTGCCGATATCATGCAGCAAACCCGCCCGCTTGGCCATGGTGCCGTCCAGCCCCAATTCATCGGCCATCACCTGGGCCAGGAAAGCCACTTCCACACTGTGCCGCAGAACATTTTGTCCGTAACTGGTGCGATAATGCAGCGCTCCCAGCATGCCGAGAATCTTGTTATTCAGACCGCGAACATCCACTTCTTCGGCGGCTTCCTTGCCAATCTGCATCACCTTGGCATGGACATCCTTCTTGGTCTGGGCGACAATTTCTTCAATTCGGCTTGGGTGGATGCGTCCATCCTGAATCAGGCGCTCCATACTCAGTCGAGCCACTTCCCGACGAATCGGATTAAATCCGCTGACCACTATCACACCCGGCGTATCATCCACAATCACGTCAACACCAGTCGCCTTTTCAAACGCCCTGATATTCCGGCCTTCACGACCAATAATGCGACCTTTCATCTCGTCATTCGGGATATCAACCATGGAAACGCTGACCTCACACGTCTGTTCGGCCGCATAACGCTGAATCGCCAGGTTGATGATTTCCTTGGATTTTTCCTCGGCCTGTTCTTCCGCTTGGGCGACCTTACGGGTAATCAACTGACCCATTTCTCGTTCACATTCTTCCTCGAGATTGGTCAAGAGCAACTGACGAGCCTGCTCAACATCCATCCCGGTAATTTTCAGCAATTGACTTTTCTGCTGGGCAAGAACTGTTGATAATTCCTTATTCTTTGAATTGTAGCTCTGGATTTGCCTTTGTACTTCCTGCTCGGATTGCTTGACTTGTTTTTCGCGCTGAATAAGTTGCTCAGTTTGTCGCTCCAGGACATCTTCTTTTTTAGATAGACGAGATTCCTGACTTCGCAGCTCGCCTTCTTTTTTCTCAACCTCAGAGGTGAACTCCTGACGCTTTTTCATCTGCTCAGATGCGGCGTCCAGACGGGCTTCTTTGACTATCGTGTCGGCTTCCCGACGGGCTGTTTCAATGCGATTCTGAATCTCCTGCTCGACCTTTTTGGACCGCATTTTGGCAAGGCCCACAACCAGTAGAACCGCCCCACCACCGCCAACAAAAATCCCCAGAAACAATCCGATGATGATATTTCCCCCCATCGCTTGTGCTAATATTTCCATGCTGCACCTTTCCTTTTACTACTGCATATTCGGTCTTATGCACAGGTCCCGCAAGGGGTTACAGCAGCATGAGCAAAGGTATGAAGTCAACAAAACAAGACCAGTATCAGCAACGCTTGAGGCGCAACATCTCCTTCTCAGACAGACTGCTCTTGGTTTTGGAGCCGAAACTGCCTGTTCGAAAGAATACATTCATTGGGTTGCTTCCCATACCCCGGCACCTTGGCCGAAGCCGTTGTTATTATACAACTCTGTCTTGACTACATTCACCGACACGACACCGATTTCGGACTTGACAGGACCACTTCTTGTCCCGCCTTTCGCCCATCTTTGTCGCAGACCGATGTTTATGAAGCTCTGCTGCCTGCCCACTTTCCGTGGTCGGCTGTGCTGGTTTCCATCCTCCGGCCCGAATCATCCTCCGTCAGACGGAAACGCTATCTATATTTAACCCTCTACGCAAAGGGTCTATTCTTTATCATATCTAATCTTTGATTTCGGTCAAGCGAAAACCATTTCTACAGCAAATATTCTCGATTCTTAAATTATCGGACCCCGTTTAGCCTGAAAGACGTTATATTCATTAAAACAAGGTTTTTCGTTAATCGAGTCCCCTTTCTTGACGAATCTGTTTCCAGTGGAATGAAGATGTTTCCGCATGATTATATTGATTCATTTCAGGGTATTATTTATGCTGAAAAGAAAAGATGTCCTTACGACCGGCCAGGTCGCTCAAATATGCAATGTCGCACCCCGTACTGTGACAAAATGGTTCGACTCCGGCCAGCTTCGCGGCTATAGGATTCCCGGCTCCCGGGACCGCCGTATTCCGCTGAGTGAGCTGATCCGATTTATGAAAGCCCACAATATTCCGACAGACGGACTCGACAAAGGCCATGTCCGGATACTTCTGATTGACAGCAACGAGACTGCCTGTACCACCCTGACCGAAGCCCTAACTTCAAAGGGGGCATTCGATATTGAATCCGCTCAAAATAGTTTTGATGCGGGACTGATGGCACAGAAATTCCTGCCAAATGTTATCCTGATTAATCTAATGTCAACCCAGATTGACGCCCATCAACTGTGTACTCATATTCGTGAAAATGAAGAGCTCAAAGACACCAAGGTCATAGCCATTGCGGCTGGTCTCTGCGAAAATGAATCAAAGAATCTCCAGAATAAAGGCTTTGATGCCGTTGTAACGGAACCTTCCAATCTGGACCGGATTCTCCTGGTTATTCAGCAAGCCTGTACGATTATGTAAAGCCGATACATCCACTGCCCAACAGCAGTTCATGCCATGCCCTGTGATTCCAGGTTATAAACGTATGCTTTTGGATTGCTGGGCAACGGCCATCCCTCTCTCGTCAGAATCCCTTATCAACCACAAATAGCATCCTTCCTTTGATTTCCTCCCTTGTTGCCAAAAAATTATTGGCACAAAAGAAGAGAGCCCAACGTAAAAATCTACCTATTTACATCAACTTTGTTTTGAACTGAATCTGTTAAAATGGTTTGAGATTATTGGAGGCGGCAAGATGAAAACTTTGATTGCCCTTCTCTTTATAAGCGGTTTTAGCCTGAGTTGTTTCGCTGCATGTCCTTCAGCGGATTTGAACGGGGATTGTCGTGTAGACCTTGCAGATATGGCGATGCTAGCGTCTGAGTGGCTGGTCAATGGGGTCCAGGAGCCGGACATCGCGTGGACACAACAAATCAATGATCCCGGTGTTTCAGGACAGGGTGGCTTTTACGGCTATATGAGCAAGTATGAAACAACCAATGCCCAGTTTACTCAGTATCTTAACGCCGCACTGGCAGCCGGCGAGATCACCGTCAGCGGCAACTATGTTGCAGGTATAAGCGGCCCTTATTCCGGACAACACTATTGTAATCTTCCAGGGGGCGGTTATACCTTCAATGGAGCCACCAGCGGCGGGGCGTCACGCATTAACTGGACAGGCAGCACCTTTACCGTGGATCCGGGTTTTGAGAATCACCCTGTAACGTATGTCAGTTGGTATGGGGCCACTGCTTTTGCCGACTTTTACGGCTGGCGGTTGCCGACCGAGGGGGAATGGCAGGCCATGGCGGATTTCAACGGCGCCTATACACATGGCTGCGGCACCACGATCAATACCAGTATCGCAAACTTTATTAATTCCTCGCATCCTTACGGCACAACCCCGGTCGGAACATTTGGCACTTATGGTTACGGCGTGTCGGACATGTCCGGGAATGTCTGGGAGTGGACCAGTTCTGTCATTGGAAGCCAACGCATCCTCCGCGGCGGCGCATGGTACGACAGCAGCGACTCCACCAGGGTTTCATTCTGGTTTGGTTTTGCGCCGGATTCCACGTACTACGGCTTTGGGTTCAGGGTCTGTCGTTAATGAGAAACTAAGGACATCGGGGCTATTGAGAAAGTCGATATTAAATGTAGCGTTGTTCTACGCTCAGAAAAAGGATTAGAGAATCGCACCCAATAACAGGAGGGTTACAAAAGTTGACATCAAGAATATTGATGATGTTTTCTTCGAAATCTTCATTTGACAAATATTGACTTTCAAAAAGACAAACACAGAGTTGCAACTAGAAAAATGGATTTTTCATGAATTGTCAATCTACAATTAGCCTCTCACAACAGGTCGTACCCCTCCCTGATGAGGACCATCCCTTTTCTCTGCCATACTCTGTGTATAACACTATCCTGCAAATAAATGGAGGCGAGGGGATTCGAACCCCTTGTCGGATTGCCATAACCAGCAGGAAACACAAGCACTTACAGATATTCAATCGAATCCCTCTGCCGATTACTTAGCCGATTTACTGCCGAAATTCCCCGAATTGGGGCATATCATCGCGTCATGGCCTACCCTGCCTGAGCATGTCAGGCAAACAATCATCGCATTGGTGCGGACAGTCTGCGCCGATAAATAACCATAGTTTTGAAAGGAGAAATTGAACCATGAACCAGACCGAAACAACAACCTACTGCGAATTTGAAAAGACCCGCATGATTACCACGAGGGAATTTATGGCCGACGAGCCGCATCACAGCAATCTTTTTATTTCCGGACTCATCGACCGCATACAGACTCTTTCACAGAAGGAAGCGGCATTAGTGGCAGGCCTGATGAAGCTGGCCTTGCGACAGGATGAAGTCGGCGAAATTGTCCGGAGGGAAATCATCCAGGCGGAAGCAATCAATGTGGACAAGGGCAATGCGGAACCGCCAGCCGATGTCCTGAAAGAGATATACTTCTGGAACGGCATTATCAGCGGTATCGAGTTGGCAGAATACCAACACCGGCAGCAGGTTGCCCTTGAACAGGTCGAAAATGGCCAATTCCAGCCCATTCCAGGGGCGGACACACTCCAGGTAGTAGGCTGATAGGGTCCAGCGGAGAAAGCCCCAAAAAGGCCAATAAACAGGCTATTTCAAGGGGTAAACAGAACCCTAACCAGGAAGCCGTCCAGAACATCGGGCGGCTTTCTTTTTTTGTCATCAGCCAGTAAAGCCGATACGATACCCGAATGAAGCCATGTAAGGAATGTCAACGAGAGCCAGCCGTCAGAGCCGGGATGTGTTCCAGATGTTGGGCGGCCTATATGCGGCGGTACAGGCAGCGGAAAGCCGAGAGCCAGGCAGGACAGCCGGAACAGCCCGAAGACAGTCCGCATCTGTCGGCATTGATAGCCAGGTACAGTGCCGAGATCAGGACGCTGGAAGCAGCAGGGTATCACCCCGACCGAATCACAGCAGCACAGGCAGAGCAGGTACTTTCCAGACATCATTAAAAAAATCGGGGGGCCCCAAGGCCGGAAAATCTTTACCACACCCTCCACCGGCTTTGCCGCTGGGACTCCCCTTACCTCTTTCCGGGAAATACTGATTTTTAATAAACAGGACATTATGGGTCGGGTGTCAGTCATTAGCTGACCTATAGAACCGGCGTTCCCGACGCTTGAGATTTATGCTCTATTGACGATGCGTATGGTCCAATAAAGGGCCAATGGCACTACTCCATCTATTTAAGACCTTTTATGTGTTGTTTGTGAAAAAGTCGTAAGCAATACTTTGAAAGGTACGGACCCCGGCCCAAAGATACCCATAAAAATTTTCGATAGCATTGTTCTTATATATGCAGACATTATGGATACGTATATTCCAGAGTAGTGTTGAAAACACTATATTGGACAAATCGAGTCTTATACATCACCCAACATAAGTGGAGTTGGATTGTCCAGAGAGTCCTGTAACCGGACTCTGTGGACTTTTCTTGTCTTCTATCTGCTGCGGTATCGATAGTATCTTGAGGGGGTTTTCTTGCTTGCCCTGTTGGAAGATTGAAGCTACAATATTTTCCTCGGGAGTCGGTTGTTTCCGGTGTTCCCGCTGAAAATAGGTTTCAAGGAGGCATCTTGATTTTATTGCTTACAAACGCGTTACGGATGCGATAAGAAAAGGCCACTATGTTTGAGCAAGCGTTCAAAAACATCGATGACATCCTATGGAAAGAGGCGGGATGTACAACTGAACTGGATTATACCGAGCAGACCTCATGGCTGCTGTTTCTGAAGTACCTCGACGGGCTGGAACAGGACCGGGCCGACGAAGCCGCACTCAACGGCAAAAAATACACCTATATCCTCGACAAACCCTACCGCTGGGATACCTGGGCGGCCCCCAAGGACAAGGACGGCAAGCTGGACCGTAACGCCATGACCGGCGACGACCTGCGGGATTTTGTCAATCAGAAGCTGTTCCCCTATCTGCACAAGTTCAAGGAGAAGGCCAGCAGCTCCAACACCATCGAATATAAAATCGGTGAGATTTTCGGCGAGATCAAGAACAAGATTTCCAGCGGCTATAATCTGCGGGAGATTATCGACCATATCGACGATCTCCGGTTTCGTTCACAGACCGAAAAACATGAGCTATCGCACCTGTACGAAGCCAAGATAAAAAACATGGGCAACGCCGGCCGGAATGGAGGCGAGTATTACACCCCGCGTCCCTTAATTCGTGCCATCGTTCAGGTGGTTCAGCCCAAAATCGGTGAACGCATCTATGACGGGGCAGTCGGTTCGGCGGGCTTTTTATGCGAAGCCTTCGAGTACCTCAAGGCCAAGGGGAAGCTGACCACCAAAGACCTGACGACACTCCAGACCCGCACCTTCTACGGTAAGGAAAAGAAGTCGCTGGCGTATGTCATCGCCATTATGAATATGATTCTGCACGGTATCGAGGCCCCCAACATCCTGCATACCAATACGCTGTCTGAAAATCTGGCCGACATTCAGGACAAGGACCGCTTTGAGGTCATCCTTGCCAATCCTCCCTTCGGCGGCAAGGAACGCAAGGAAGTGCAGCAGAATTTCCCCATCCGGACGGGTGAGACGGCGTTTTTATTCCTCCAGCACTTTATCAAGATGCTCAAGGCCGGAGGCCGGGCGGGTGTGGTCATCAAGAATACCTTCCTGTCCAATACCGACAATGCCTCTGTCAGTCTGCGGAAGCTGCTTCTGGAAAGCTGCAATCTGCATACAGTCCTGGATTGTCCGGGCGGCACATTCCTGGGGGCAGGAGTCAAGACCGTGGTGCTGTTCTTTGAAAAAGGCAGCAAGACCCGTAACATCTGGTACTATCAGCTTGACCCGGGACGCAACCTGGGCAAGACCAATCCGCTCAATGATGATGACCTGGCGGAGTTTGTCAAGCTGCAAAAAACCAGGGCCGACTCCCCCAAAAGCTGGAGCATCGACGCCAAGGACATCGACCCGGACACCTTTGATCTGTCGGTCAAAAATCCCAACGGCGGCGAGGAAGTCAAGCACCGCAGTCCCAAAGAGATTATGAAGGAGATTGCTGCTCTGGATGCTGAAAGCGCCAAGGTCCTGGAAAAGATTCGGGGGCTGCTGTGAAAAAGGGGTGGACAACCAAAAGGATTGGGGATGTATGTGACCTAATGACAGGGGGAACACCAAGCAGGTCAAAACCTGAGTATTTTGGTGGTAACATTAAATGGTTGGTGTCGGGCGATATTCATCAACATAAGATATATGACTGTGAAGGACGTATTACAGAAGAAGGAATGAGGAATTCAAATGCGAAACTTCTTCCATTGAATTCAGTAATGATAGCATTGAATGGTCAAGGCAAAACACGAGGTACGGTTGCACTATTACGTACACAGGCTACATGCAATCAATCATTGGTTAGCATTTGTCCGAGAGACCACGCTTACTTGCTACCCGAATATCTGTATTTAAACCTACATGGACGCTACCAAGAACTTCGCACAATTACTTGTGATAGTGGAAATGATCGACGCGGGCTTAACATGATTCTGGTACGAAACATCGAGGTTCCAATCCCTCCTCTCCCTGAGCAGCGGCGGATTGTGGGGATTCTCGATGCGGCATTTGAGGGGATTGCCACGGCCAAGGCGAATGCGGAAAAAAATCTCCAAAATGCCCGGGACTTGTTTGACAGCTATCTCAATACCGTCTTCACCCAAAAAGGTGAGGGGTGGGTGGAGAAGAGACTTGAGCAGATTGGAACAACGCAGACCGGTTCGACACCGAAAACTTCAGACAGAGCAAACTATGGCGACTTCATTCCTTTCGTAAAGCCGGCAGACTTCAACACAGACGGCTCGCTGGATTACGAGAATGACGGACTTAGCGACAAGGGGTTGGCAGAAGCGCGCAAAATCACCGCCGGCTCGGTACTGATGGTCTGCATCGGAGCTACGATTGGAAAATGTGGCTACTGCGACCGCGACATAACGACAAACCAGCAAACAAACGCACTCACGCCGTTCGACGGCGTATCACACAAGTTTGTTTATTATCAGATGCTCACCGAGAGCTTTCAGCGGCGTGTGTTGTTGAGTTCTGGGCAGGCTACTTTGCCTATCATCAATAAATCAAAATGGAGTGCCTTGACGGTGGCGCTTCCGCCAAAGCTTGAAGACCAGAAACGCATTGTTGCGAAATTTGAGGCACTGCGCGCCGAAACCCAACATCTCGAATTGATTTATCGGCAAAAAATTGCGACGCTGGAGGAATTGAAAAAATCACTGCTGCATCAGGCATTTAATGGGGAGCTATAAGATTCCTCTATGAACAAAGCCGAAAATCAAATCATGCGACTTGAATCAAAGCATATCGAGGCATTAAATAAGGCCGAGAAGTGGATGTTTCACTCCGATTTTTGCCCCTACTTAGAGCTGAAAGCATTGTTGCCTGATTCCAGCTCTTTTGCTCGCAACCGATTTTGTACCCTTTTCACAAACTATTACGCTCTCAATACTGGAGGACTGACTGACGAATTCAAAAAGAGATACTTCGAAATACTGTTCGAAGAAAAAATCGTCATTTATGGAAAACCGGTCTTTTGTCAGATTCTCACTGAACTCAGCAAAATTAAACGCAAAAAAGGCGATTACGCGATACCCTTTTCATTTGTTTCAAAACTTGTTGCTATGCATCTTGAAAGCAGTCCAATTTACGACAAACATGTGCTCGCATTCTTTGGGGAAAAAGCCCTGGACAGTTCAAATAACATAGAGAATCGAATAGGTTGGTTTGTTGATTTCCTTGATAGAGTGCACGACAGTTACGAAGAATGGGCAAAAAATGAACAGATAGTGCTCATCTTAAATAACCTTAAAGCTCGTGATGAAGAACTAAAAAAATGTCACCCCAATCGCCTAATGGACTTTTTAGTTTGGAAGGTTGGCAACAGAAAACTCCTGACATGAGAATCGAGGACGCGCCATGAATGAAGCCGAAACCAGAGCCGAACAGATTGACCCCGCCCTTGCCGCGGCGGGATGGGGCGTTGTCGATGGCAGCCGCATCCGGCGGGAATATCCGATTACCCCGGGCCGTATCGAAGGCTATGGGCGACGCGGCAAAGGCCTGACGGCGGATTATGTCCTGGAATACCGCAATACCAAGCTGGCCGTTGTGGAGGCCAAGGCATGGGATGAGGCCCTGACCGAAGGTGTGGCCCAGGCCAAGAACTATGCGGGGAAGATGCAGGTCCGGTTTGCCTATTCGACGAACGGACAGGGTATCTATGGAATTGACATGCAGACCGGCAAGGAGGGGGAACGGGCGGCGTTTCCGGGACCGCAGGAACTTTGGAATATCGTCTTTGCCACTGAAAACGCATGGCGGGACCGCTTTGCGGCTGTGCCGTTTGAGGATAAAGGCGGTTCGCATCCGAGCCGCTATTATCAGGATATCGCCATCGAACGGGTGATGGCAGCGATTGCCGAGAACCGGCCGCGTATCCTGCTGACCCTGGCCACGGGAACGGGCAAAACGTTTATTGCGTTTCAGATTGCCTGGAAGCTGTTTTATAGCCGATGGAACCTGAGCGGCCAGCCCACCCGCCGTCCGCGGATTCTGTTCCTGGCCGACCGCAATATCCTGGCCAATCAGGCGTATAATGCCTTTTCTGCGTTTCCGGAAGATGCGATGATACGGATTTCACCGGAGGACATTCGCCGGAAGGGCCGGGTCCCGACCAATGGCAGCCTGTTTTTCACCATCTTTCAGACGTTTATGAGCGGGCCGCCCAGGGATGGGAAGCCGTCACCTTATTTTGGCGAGTACCCGCCGGACTTTTTCGACTTTATTGTCATCGATGAATGTCATCGCGGGGGTGCCAATGACGAAAGCAACTGGCGGGATATCATGGATTATTTTTCCCCCGCGGTCCAGTTGGGGCTGACCGCTACACCCAAACGCCGGGACAATGTGGATACCTACCGCTATTTTGGCGAACCGGTTTATATCTATTCCCTCAAGGATGGGATTAACGACGGTTTTCTTACGCCGTTCAAGGTCAAGCAGATTTCCACGACGCTGGATGAATACATCTATACCCCCGATGACAAGCTGATTGAAGGCGAAATCGAGGCCGGGAAACGGTACACGGAACCCGACTTCAACAAGATTATCGTAATCCGCGAACGGGAAGCCCACCGGGTCAAGCTGTTCATGGAGCAAATCAATCCCAATGAAAAGACGCTGGTATTCTGTTCCACGCAGGACCATGCCCTTGCCGTGCGGGACCTGATTAACCAGATGAAGGCCAGTTCGGACCCGAATTACTGCCAGCGGGTGACGGCCAATGACGGGGCGCTGGGAGAGCAGCATCTCCGCGATTTTCAGGATAACGAGAAGACGATTCCGACTATCCTGACGACTTCGCAAAAACTGGCAACCGGCGTGGATGCCCGTAATATCCGCAATATCGTCCTGATGCGGCCAATCAACTATATTATCGAGTTCAAGCAGATCATCGGACGGGGTACGCGGCTGTATGACGGCAAGGACTATTTCACGATTTACGACTTCGTCAAGGCCCACCATCATTTCAGCGACCCGGAATGGGATGGGGAGCCCCTCGAACCGGAAGAAACGAAACCCTGTTCGGTATGCGGCTGCCGTCCCTGTGTCTGTGAGAAGAACCCGCCGCAGCCGTGCCCGGTGTGCGGTAAGAGTCCGTGCGAATGCGAGAAAGAGCCATGTCCGGTCTGCGGGAAGCTGCGTTGTGTGTGCAAGAAAAAGAAACCCGCCAGGGTCAAGCTGGCCGATGGCAAGGAGCGATTTATCCAGCACATGATGGTAACGAGCTTTTGGCATCCGGACAGGACGCCAATGTCGGCACAGCAATTTATGGAATTGCTGTTCGGGAAACTGCCAGACTTTTTCAGGAATGAGGCGGAACTGCGGGCCTTGTGGAGCGTGCCGGATACGCGGCGAAAACTGCTGGAAGGACTGGCGGATAAGGGCTTCGGGAAAGAACAGCTATTGGAGATGCAGAAGATTATCGATGCGGAAAAGAGTGATATTTTCGATGTGCTGGCGTATGTGGCGTATGCCTTGCCGCCGCTGACCCGGGAGGAACGGGCCGAGCAGGCCAAGATGGTGATTCATTCGCAATTTAACAATAAGCAGCAGGCCTTCCTCGACTTTGTCCTGTCGCACTATGTCAATGTCGGTGTTGAGGAACTGGACCAGGAGAAACTGACGCCGCTATTGCGGTTGAAGTATCACGATTCGATTGCGGACGCTGTGGCGGACCTGGGAAGGCCCGACGAAATCGGCAAGGTCTTTTCCGGCTTCCAGAAGTATCTGTATCAGCAGGCCGTGGCGTGATAAGCACGGCAGTAGATACACTATCGCCATATTCAAAAAACACTCATTTACTGAAAGGGCTGAACAATGAAGCAGTTTTTGTGCGGTGTAATTGTGGTGGTGATTGCGGTTCTGGTGATGGGCAATGCCAGCAATCAGAGCGAAAATGGAAAGTTTCAAATCGTGACCAGCAATACCTTTTCAGATGTCTTTGTCCTGGATACATCGTCGGGCGTTCTGTACCGGTATGCTTTCGTAAGTCCCCGCGGGAATTCCACCGGCAAAGAGGTTATTTTTGTCGAGACATACGGAAGCCCAAACGAACCCGCCTATAAAGAACTTCAGCGATTGACCGGCAAGGAATGGGCAAACGGCCTCGTCTATTGATTGGTTTTCCGTCGAAACGACAGACTCATCCGGATATTATCAACATCTGATATGTGCGCCATGTCTGAGCGAAGCTAAAGAAGATTGAGAGATGAATTAGAGGATATGAATCGTCCACAGAGTGGCCAATGTCCACACTCTGGACAATCCGAGTCCATTTCTGTGATCTGAAAATAATCAAAACATATTCTGCAATGTGGTATAATTGAAAAAGAGGCAGAGAGATGGCCGAACCAATCAAACAAAACCAGTTGCCGATGTGTCAGATGTGCAAGCGGATGCTGGAAAGGGTCAGCGAGCAAGTAAATCCAAACCACCTGTATCCGACACAACTGATACTGTGGTATCTTCAGAACCACGAACTGAAGGGGACGTGGGGCAGCGACCAGGAAAGCCTGCTGCTTCTGGCACACAGCCTGATCGGGATGAGTCCAGCAAAACAGATCAAGATGCTGCTGGACGTAAGGGGGGACGAACAGGGACCCGAACCGGAGGAAGGTCACAGCCTGGAGGAAGCCGCGGAGATACTAATCGAAAACTTGTGGTATCCGATGGTGGAACGGCGCTGCTGACCAATTCGGCTGGTCACTATGTTCAGAAAAGTCTTGACTAATTCCGCAACCATGCCGATATATGAAGGCATGACGAATCTTGTTGAAAATGCAATTATCCGTAAGCCGGTTTCGGCGATGGTGTCTGTAAGCTGTAAAGCCCAGCGGCTTCACAAGAGCCGGTCAACACCATCCCCGAAGCCGGTTTTTTTATGGACTGAGGATGGACACCGAAAAAGTCTTAAATGAAGCAGCCCAATTCGTAAATGACAATCCAGGGATGTTCACAGAAGCGGAGCAATGGACAAGCAGCTTCGAGCAATTGAACGAAGCCTGGGAGCTTGCCTCAGTATCAAGGGACTGGAAACGCATTTTGCTTATAGCAAGCCGATGTAGCAACGACCTGCTCATAGCCCGCTATGTCCTATACGTCGGCAGCTATACAGGCAGCACACACCCCAGCAATTTGATTATTCTTAACGCACTTGAGGAAGGGAGAAAAGCAGCCCAGGAGAATAAGCACAACATAATACCAAACGACCTTATAACCCTGTTGGTTGCTGTAGAGAGATATAAAGTCTCAAGAGGTACATTAAAACGCAATATTGAAGATGGTATATTAAAGTCATATCGTCTTGAAAAAGCTGCAAAAAACAGCCCACACATTGTCAGCGAAAAAGAAGTCGCGTCCAGATATCCCCAAAGATAACGTTCTATCGTATCATTTTAGTATCACGCAGACCATTGTTTTGACACTCATCTAAGGCCTGATATTTTGGGCCTTATGGAAAAAACAACTTACATTTCACTCGAAGCGTTAGCGGCACGCCTGCAATTGCCAAAGGCATATCTGCGGCGGTTAGCGGCTGAAAACCAAATCCCGCATTTGATTGTGGGGGGACGATATCGGTTTAATCCCATTGCTGTACAAGCAGCCCTTGACAGACTGGCCGAAAAAGGGGGAACCAATGGATAATCCGCTGCTGATCGATGTCAATAGCGTATGCAAACTGTTGGGGATCAGCCGGGCGACTTATTTTGTTCAAAAGGCTGCCGGCCGCATCGGACCCAGCGAAATTCGGTTCGGCAAAAAACTCCTTCTCCGCCGCGCCGAGGTCGAAGCCTGGGTTAATTGCGGGTGCCCGCCGCGGCGGCAATGGGAGTGGAAAGCAAACACGCGAAATACTTAAATAAAAAAAGCCGCCTACGGTGCTGGAACACCCGGCGACCAGCAGAAAGGAAAATCTAATGCAAAATCTATCTTATCTCGCAGCGGAAGAGAACTCAAGACGAAATCAACGAATTAAAAAACGCAGACAGGATATGCCTGTTTCATTCCGCAAGAAATATGACCAAGCTCAAAATGGCAAAAGCATGGCAGCAGCAATATTCTCATTTTGCGGAGAATGTTGCGGCTGGGAACGCGACAGCATCCGAACCTGTGTGGCGTATTCTTGCCCACTTTGGCTATATAGACCTTTCAAAAGCCTGAAAAATGGCGATAAAGCTCAAATTTCAGACCAAGAATCGACAAACTCGACTGGGAGGCACTGATTATGCCCCCTGCTGGCGTTTATCTTGAAAATGACCTTTTAGAAAGCTCTGCATTCAAGGCCATAAAATCACCGCATACATTCAGGGTCTTCTTGGAGTTTTGCCGCCGCCGCAAAATCTATAAACCCAAGGACCGCCAGGGAAAACATAGTAAAGCAATCATAGTCAATAACGGCGAAATCGTGTTTACCTATGAAGACGCAACAAGGCGATTGAAAATGTCGCAGGCTACCTTTAGCCGCTGCCTGACGGAACTGGTTGACCTTGGATTTTTAGACATTGCCGAACCTTCCAGTGGTCTGCATCGACAGCCGACAAAGTGGAGTTTACCCGACCGCTGGAAGCTGTACGGACAGCCGGATTTTGTGCATGTAAAACGACAAGCAATAATCCCTCCGTTTGTCCGAAAAAGGAAATCCCAGCTATCAAATCTGAATACAAAAACACCGGAATAGTTATCAGATATGAATAAGCAAAAAGACAAAAGCCACATCACAGTTATCATATATGATAGTTGTTTAGCCGTTTACTATTGCTCACGGATGATAACATTCTTAAGAATACCATCCCCCCTGTGCGAAGCGGGATGTCTTCTTGGTCGGGTACGACGCCTTACTCGACCGAAAGCAACTAAAAACTAACGGCGGCGTGGTGTCGCCAACTTGGTAAGAAACTTTGATAAAGAAAGGAAAAAGAATGAAAAAACCTGAGAATGGACCCGAAAATATTATTGATGGTCACGCTGCAATCGAACTGGGGCTTGACCAGGTCGAAGCGGAGCGCCCTGGCCTGAGTGCTCGATTACCATTCGGCTATAGGGCCACGAGTAGCCCTTTTGAGAGGCTTACCATTATGGCAATTCGCCTAAGTCGGCGGTGCGGGAAATCAGCAGCTTGGACCGCAGCGAAATTGAATGAACTGGGAATAACCCGAAGGGGGAAGCCTTTCACACGTCGAATAATTTATGGAATTATCCGCCAACATCCAAACCTCTTTGGAGAAGGCCAGGACGTAAGCGGGGACGAATCAGCCCTTGAGTTTTGCCTGAGCCAATTGGTCGAAACCAAAAAAAACATTGAAAATCTTTCAAGTTGCGTATTGACAACCATAGAATAATGGGGTATATTACTATTATGAGCAATGCGGAAAAACAAGACTGGTATCAAACCATAAAAGCGGCTGTCCTCGCAAGCGGAATGAGTCAGCAGGAGATTAGCCAAAAGGCTAAAATCAACAAATCTGTCATGTCACGATTCATGTCTGGAGAGCGAATGCCAAGTTTCAAAAATACTGAAAAGCTGGCAGATGCCTTAGGACTGATACTCCGCAAGACAAAAGGAGGTAAACGATGAGGGTTTACCGACAAACCTATACCGAGGCAGGACAGACCAAAAAGGCGAAAAAGTGGTGCTTGGACTTCTATGTTGATGGCCAGCGGCACCGCTTCCCTGGCTTTGCCGATAAAGACCTGACCCGCCAATTTGGTGATAAAATCCAAACTCTCATCAATCTCAAGGCCGGGCACCAGGAACCATCGCCGGACATGCAGACATGGATCGACGGCCTGCCTCAGCGGATTGTAACCAAGCTGGTCGCATGGCAGATTATCCCCCCGCAGCGGGCAGCCTCAGCAGTCCGATTATCCGAACATCTGACCGCATTCAAGACCTATCTGGGAAACAAGGGCAACACCGCAGAGTATTGCCAGAAAGCCTATACCCGGATTACGACCGTGCTGGACGGATGTGGATTCAAGGTCCTATCCGACGTATCGGCCAGCCGGATACAGCGATTTCTCGATGATGAGGTCCAAGCCAAACAAATTAGCCGAAAGACTGCCAACCACTACATTGGCATTCTCAAAACCTTCTTTCGGTGGATGAAACAGGACGGCAAGGCTCATACCAATCCCATAGAGCATATCGCCCTTCTCGATACGGCCCAGGATGATAAACGCCGGCGGCGGGCAATTACCGCAGAACAGATGCGGACCCTTTTAGCGGTAACGGCCAGCGGCGAAACCCGGAGAGGGATAACCGGAACGGAACGGGCTATGCATTATGAGACCGCCGCTATGACAGGGCTGAGGGCGGCCGAACTACGGGCTTTAACCGTGGGTGATTTTGATTTTACGGCCAACGTAGTGCGTCTGGCAGGCAAATTCACCAAGAACCGACAGGACGCAGTAATACCATTGAAACCGGAATTTGCAAAACGCCTGAAAACCTTCTTTGCGGGTAAACTCCCAGACTGCCCTGCTTTCAAGACGGCAGCCAGTTCCCATGAAGTCCGAGTCCTGCGTGAGGATTTGAAGGCTGCGGGCATTCCAGAAAAGGATGACAGCGGCAGGGTCTTTGATTTTCACAGCTTCCGGGTCTTTTATGCCTCCATGCTGGCCGCCAGCGGAACGAATCCCAAAACGGCTATGGAACTCTTGCGGCACAGTGATATCCGGTTGACGATGAATGTTTATTCCCATGCTTTCCGGGAAAGCCTGACAGCAGCGGTCGATACTCTGCCTGATCTGACTGGCGGGAATGTCCAGGAACAGAAAAAGACTGGAACCGATAATGTTGCGGTTAATGCAGTAGGTGTTGAACAGAAAAAGACATCACAAGAAAACGGCACAAAAAATAGTGCCGATTACTTAGCCGCGCATGACGTTCCGGAGGAAAATAAAACAGTCTATTCTGGACAGCAAGCAATTTCTCAGAATGCGTCAAAACCAGTGTTTCAAAGAAAAATATGCGGTTTTCATCATCAAAAACCGCAACCCTCAAAATCTACTCAAAAATGGAGGCGAGGGGATTCGAACCCCTGTCCCGAGATATTTCAGGCCGGTCTTCTACATGTGTAGTCGTTATTTTAGGATTCGCCCAACGGCACGCCCAACGACAGGCTTGCCGCATCGCTATTTCGCAAAGGATTTCGCGTTGGCGCTGCGAAAAGACGCCTCAGCTATCCCGCTAGTCGTCGCAAACGGCAGATTCACGGGAAAACCCACCGATGCGGGTTGCGTAATTTACGCAGCCATTTGGTACTGGTAGTTGCCAGTTAAGTTTTTTAACGGATATTTAACGAGGCCAACCGTTATCCTCGACACGCCAACCGACCGTCAACTTATCCGGTCGAAGCCTTTCGCCCCCGATGTGAATCTATATTGTACGATAAAATCCTGCCCAGCACAAGAGCGGCACTGAAATTCCTCTATCTGCATTATATAAAAAGACTTACAAATTGACACCCGCCTATTTTCTTGCTTTTTTGCCACATTTTTGGTATAAAATCCGGTATATTCCGGGCAAATTTCTGCATATCCCCGGAGGGTGATAGTTTTTCGAGGAGAGTAAAGATGACATTGCGAACTGTGGTGTTATTTTGTCTTGTTTTGGCGTTACTTCCGTGGATGCAGCCGGTTCAGGCGTCGCCATATCAGATTATCATCTGTGAAACCCCGATGGGTGCCGGCGGCGGTCAGGGGGTGCGACGCTATATGGTGTTCGATACCTTTGGTGCGATTATCCAACTGACGCCGATTCCGGGGGCAATGCTGAACGATCCCTCGGCGGCGGCCCTGCGAAGTCCGACGGAATTGTTTGTTTCCAATCGGGCCGCGCACACCGGCAACAGCTCCATCTCACGGTTTGATTTGTCCGGCTC
>JAFGQP010000164.1 GCA_016935635.1 Sedimentisphaerales bacterium | reverse complement strand
TTACGTATCAGCATGGGGAACGCTTCATCCGGCCTGGCCATCTGGCTGCCATAGAGCTGCCACGACATAATGCCGGGCATCACAATGGCAAATGGAACCAGCAGCCACAGCACTCCGGCAAAGATGACTCCCAACTGCCCATCCCGCAGCGATTTGGCCGCCAGGTTGCGCTGCACGATAAACTGATTCAGCCCGCAGTAATACAAAATCACAATCCACATCCCCGACGCCACCCCTGTCCAGGGCAAATCCGCATGACCGGCCGGAAGCACCATGTGAAGCTTGTCCGCATTGGCCGAAGCAAACTCGCCCCAGCCCCCGCAGGCCTCAAGCCCAAGAAAAAAAATGGCGATGCCCCCCACCAGCAGGCTCAGTCCCTGAAACAAATCCGCCCAGGCCACCGCCTTCAATCCGCCCCAGACCGTATAAGCTGCCGCAAGCAGTCCAATCAGCCAGACCCCTTTTGCCAGCGGAAGCCCCGACAGTGTCTGGAGCGTCAGTCCGCCCGAATACAGTACCGCCGTCAGCAGCACCGCGACATAGATGATGACAGTAAACAGCGCCATGATGGCCCGGGCCGCCGGATTGTAGCGGTACTCCAGGTATTCCGGCATGGTATAAATCCCCGCCCTCAGAAATCGCGGCAGCAGCGTAAACGCAATCACCACAATCCCCGCCGCCCCCACCAATTGCCAGTTGCTCACAGCCAGCCCCGTCCCGCCGGCCCCCTGTCCGGCCATGCCGACAAACTGCTCGGTCGAAATATTGGCCGCAACAATCGAAATCCCTATCAGCCACCAGTTCAGCCCGCGTCCGGCCAGAAAATAATCCTCGCTGCCGGCCTCCCTGCGGCTCTTGAAAAGACTGACCCCCACCACAATCGCAAAAAAACCGCCAAACACAACCCAATCAAAAACAGTCAAATTCATACATTAACCCTTGTCGTTTTGAATATCGGATGCGGTGTACAGTTCCCTATTTTCTGGCGTCCTCAATCGCCTTGAACATCGCCAGCATATTCTCCGTCGGCACATTACTCTGGACATTATGAATGCTGTTGAACACATACCCGCCGTTGGCGGCAAAGATGTCAATCCGTTCCCGGACCTCGCGATAGACCTCCTCGGGCGTGCCAAACGGAAGCGTCTTTTGCGTATCCACCCCACCGCCCCAGAATACCAGTTGCTCGCCGAATTCATTCTTGAGCCGACGCGGGTCCATCCCTTCCGCCGAACACTGCACCGGATTGAGCACATCAAATCCCGCCTCGATTAAATCCGGGATCAGCGGATAAATCCCGCCGCAGGAATGAATAAAAATCTTCCAGTTCGTCAGCTTATGAATGCAGTCGTTGATTGCCTTCTGAAACGGCTTGTACAAATCCCGATAGGTCTGCGGCGAAATAAACGGCCCGCGCTGGGTGCCGAAATCTGTCCCGCTGACAAAGACCACCTGCACCTTATCCCCCACCGCGGCGGCCAGGGTCTCGATATTTTTCAGCCCGATTTCGCACTGCGTCTCAAACACCTTATACACATAGTCCCGCCGCATCGCCGTCGAGATATACCATTCCTCCACATCGCGGATGCCCCTCGGGTGCTTAGCCCAGGTTGCAGGAACCATCGCAATATCCCCGAACGCCACCCCCGGAATCGTCAGATAAATCCCCGCGTTCGTCGTGTCATAATAGTGATTGACCTGCCGTACGAAATGAGCGATATCCGCCTCGCTGAGCGCCCCAAACTCCTCACAGTTGTCCAGATAATTGAGCTTGTCCTCCTCAATCGGCCCCTGCCGTCGGATCGCATCCCAGAAATAGCTGGCCTGCGGCATCTTCGCCGATGGCGGCACAGACCGGTCACCCTCCGGGTACATCAGCAGGTCGCCGTGTTCATCCACGGTATAGTTGAACTCTTTCGGAACAAGCACCTCGGTCCCGTCAACCGGCACCGTAAATGGCTTCCATTGCTCATGGGTAATCCCGAACATATCCGTCCGCGGATGCACCCCCACCACATCCAGCCCCAGCGCCTGCCGCAGCGCCTCGTCAATCTCCCCCAGCATCTGATACGGCTCCGTCACCCTGACCCGCCAGCTCGTGTCCCCCAGCACAGCCTGCCGCAGCCGATGCACGGCACACACCCCTATTCCCGTCTGCCCGCCCGCCCCGAAATCCACACATAACCGATCCGCCGGCCGGTGTTCCAATACCGCCTGTAACCGCTGTCGTGGCGTCATAACCTGCTCCCAATAAAAAAATTAAGCCTCACAGAATCGATTTACACAAGACCTGTCATTTGACTTCACAGATACATTGCATAATGGAGATTATAGAGCAGGGCATGGAAAAAGAAATGCCTATTTACCACATATATTGAACAAATCGAGTCTTTTTAGACTGAAATAGAAGTGCACATGACGCGCAGCTAGACTGATTCACTCTTCTCTTCAGACAAAACTAGTTGAGCTAACAAGCCGTCTTCTTGACTTGACTCTGCCCTGAATCCGCAAAAAACCTCTAGCCGTTTGCGATTTTAGTACAGCTTTGGATTAAAAAATAGATAATTCAGCCTATTTAATATAAATTCTGGTTTTCTTATCCTCGCGGAATTTTTCACCCACAAAGGGTAGAAATTCCTGGTGCCACTTATACTGCCATAGGTTTTCCAGTTTGACATTCTCGACATGTCCATCAAGAAAGGATACATTAGAAGAACCAAAATGCCGCTTCAGCATGAGCCGCCGAATATGATTATTGACTGGTCCGTCCCCGCCGGTATTTCTGCTTGGCGGCTCCTGAGCCAGATCCAGGTTGACCGGAACGGTATCCATGTGCTTGGGCCATGCGTCTACCCACAGGCAGTCAAAAAACACCGGAACTGACGCCGAGTTGGGTGCTTCCAGGGTATTGGCATACGCAAATTTCTTGAGATTTTCCGCCGATTCGACCCACGTATTGTTATAATTCGGCGGATAGCGATACAGCCATCCGTTTAATCCATAGGAACCATGCTCCGGCCGGGTTACGCCGCTAACCCATGTCCATGATCTCGCTGAGGTCCCCCATTCTCCCACATTAATTCTCTCATCCACAATTGTCGATGCACAATATCTCACTTTATCCAAATCACCCACCTGATCCGATATCTGATTCAGATATAACCCGTCATAATACGCGAACATACGCCCGCCGGACTGCTCCGAATACAAACGCAATGCCTGTGACAGCGACCGCACATTGGCCCGGCAGGACAGATTTCTAGCCTTTTCCTTAGCAATTCTCAACGCAGGGACAATAATGCTCAGCAATAATGCGATAATTGCAATGACAACCAGCAGCTCAATTAGAGTGAATGCGCGTTTAGACGACTTCATAACCTGTCTCCTGTTTTCCTGACCATGTCTTTTCCGCGGCGGGCAGATAAGCCTCGCCATTAGGGTAATACTATCTACTTATAGAATTTACCCCCACTATTTGGATAAAATTTTTATTTTTATGATTATTTTCATGTAACAGACATATTCTGTCTTGTATGAACTCAAGAACGAATCCGCAAATTCCACGTAAAAAGAGAGAATGAATAAAAATCGCTGGCAAAGGAACCGGAATCATGATAGGATTAATCTTGTTACTATTCACGGGAGATTATAACCTGAGCCGCTGGGACGCCAGCGTCCCCGGCCGGCAGATAAGGACTGTTTCCATGACCACACAGCAAACTGAACTGGCAACCTTCGCCGCCGGCTGCTTCTGGGGCGTCGAGCACGCATTCCAAAACATCCCCGGCGTCATCAAAACCGAAGTCGGCTTTATGGGCGGCCGGATCGACAACCCTTCCTATAAACGCGTCTGCCTCGGCGATACCAACCATGCCGAGGTCGTTCATCTGGAATTCGATCCCAACAGGGTTTCCTACCGCAGGCTGGCCGAGTACTTCTTCAAGATTCACGACCCCACCACGCCCAACCGCCAGGGACCCGACGTCGGCACCCAGTACCGCTCCGCTATCTTCACCCACTCCGACACCCAGACCGCCATCGCCAGAGAAATCATCGCCGAGCTGTCGGCCCGCAGGGCCTTCCGACGACCCATCGTCACCCAGGTCGTGCCCGCCCAGACCTTCTGGAAAGCCGAGGACTACCACCAGAAATACTTCGACAACCACCCCGACCGCGCCGTCTGCCACACCATCCC
>JAFGQP010000163.1 GCA_016935635.1 Sedimentisphaerales bacterium | reverse complement strand
CTGATGGATGCACAGTACACTCATACGAAAACCGGCGAATTATATCTCGATTTATATCTGTCTGACGAGGATTTTGACGTCGCAGGGATTATCATTTCCGAAATTCATAAGAATCCCGGTAAGCCAGATATTGCTTTTGAGGAGAAATACCCCCTGTTTGCAGACTACTCTGCCGGTTTGCCTGAACAACTGCGTATCTATATCAGGACTTTTCCTGAACTCAGAAAGTCGGAGGAGAAGTGGAACTTCTATGTTCAAAAAGGCAGTTATATCGAAGGGTATCCGCCAATAAAAGTGTCAATCCCTTCTCTTTGCATTACAGTGTCCTTGTCAATCTATGATGAAAAGGGCCATCTTTCCAATGCTGCCCCTTTAACTCGGTCTTCCTGCAGCTATCCCCTGCCGCCGGAATTCAATGAGGTATCTCCGGCCTCAGACGAAAAACAAACAAAAGACATGGAAGATGCCAACGGTTCTGATTAAATGGAATCTGAAGATATCCTATTGTTAGAGTGTTCATCACAGAGTAACGGGGCCATAACCAGGCGGAGCTTGACTGGGCCGCACTAATTTGTTAATTTGGCAGTGGGTTATGTGATATGGTCAAATGGGATTTGATCATACTACCCGGCAAAGACAGGAGCGTTGATAGTGAGGCAAAATATGAAATGGAGTTATGGTGTTGTTGTATGGCTGGTGCTGGCGGCGGGATGTTCGGGCGGGGAGTCGGGGCCGACGACGGCGGAGTGGGTGCGGAAGGCGGGGCTGAGCAAGTGGCTGGATGCGCCTGTGACGGCGGCCCGGACGGAGCGGGGGATTTACAATATCACCGATAAGGGGGTGTATATTTTTCAGTATGATGTGGAGACGCCGGCGGTGGCGGCTGAGCCGAATGTGGTGATTGAGGGGGCAATCCGGCCAGCAGCGGGTGTGGATAAGGCGGTCTTTGTGACGCACGGCTGGGGGGATAAGGCGGCGAAGGACTGGCCGGAACAGATGGCTGAGGCGATAGCGGCCAGGGTGGACCCGAACGAGTGGATGTGCGGCTGCTTCGGGTGGTCGGGCGGGTCGGTGGTGATTACGTCGGTTCATGCGGCACGGTATGCCCGGGATATCGGGGGGCCGCGGCTGGCGGCGGCGGTCTTGAAGCTGTCGGATTCGGTTCGGCACGTGCATCTGATCGGGCATTCGGCGGGCAGTTGGGTGATTGACGCGGCGGCCAAACGGATTGTCAAAGAGCGCCCGGGGGTGGAGGTGCATCTGACGTTTCTGGATGCATACGTGCCCAGCCAGTGGGATCCGGACGAGCTTGGGGCGATTGCGGGTGAGCCGAACCGCCCTGCCGCGGTGTGGGCGGAGCATTATTATACGCGGGATATCACCTATAATGTGACGCAGCAGGATTTGAAGCACGCACACAATGTCGATATCACGGCGATTGATCCTCTGTTTGCCGAGCATGAGTTTCCGTACCGGTGGTATCAGGCGACCCTGACGGGGGTTTATGACCGGTGGGATGAAAAAGGTGAAACGGTTTATAAAATGGCCAATGGGCTGGAATACGGTTTTGCACGGGGCCGGGAGGCCGGGGAGGAACACTGGCGGCAAAGCAAACAATTGCCCTGCGGCGAAAAAACGGTTATACTGGGCAAGTACGTTAAGTAAATCCAGTAAAGCAGAGAGGATTGTATGAAAATAGTAATCGCCGGGGCCAAGGGTGCAGGCAAAAGCACCGTCGCGCGGGAATTGAGCCGGATGACGGGGCTGGAGCTGATTGAGACGGATGCGCTGATTGAAGAGCACTTCTTCAAGCAGGCCGGGCATCGACACACATGCCGGGAGATTTATGTCGAGCACGGGCAGGAGGCGTTTCGTCAGGTCGAGGCGATGATGGCCCGGCAACTGGAGGATGCGGAATGGAAGCTGATTGTCTGCGGCGGATCGAGCCTGATTGATCCGGGCAGTCGGCAGGCCCTGCGGAAGAATGCGATTCTGATTTATCTGAAGGCGGATACGGAGATAATCTGGGCACGGCTGGAAAAGGATGGATTGCCGCCGTGGCTTCGCGGGCCGGATGCGCGGGAGCAACTGGATAAGAATGTGGCATTTCGTGAGGAACTGCTGGGGCCATTTGCGGATATTCTGGTGGATACGACGGGGAAAACGCCGGAGGCCATTGCGGCGGAAATTATGGAGGGATTGGGGCGAGAACTAGCGATACGCTCGAAGGCGGCCAATACTTATGGGAACGTGATTGGGCTGACGACGTTTGGGGAAAGCCACGGGCCTGCGATTGGGGCGGTGCTGGATGGGGTGCGGCCGGGGCTGGAGATTTCGGCGGAGGATATCCAGAAAGAACTGAACCGCCGGCGGCCTGGGCAGAGCGATGTGACGACGCCGCGGGATGAGAAGGACCAGGTGGAGATTTTGTCGGGGGTGTTTGAGGGCAAGACGACGGGGGCACCGATTGCGATGGTGATTTTCAATCGCGACCACGATTCGAGCAAGTATGAGGGGATAAAAGACCTGTTTCGTCCGGGACATGCAGATTTCACGTTCTATAAAAAATACGGGATTCGAGATTATCGGGGGGGCGGTCGGTCATCGGGGCGTGAGACGGCCGGGCGTGTAATGGGGGGAACTGTTGTTCGTAAACTGCTGGAAGAAAAAGGAGTTAAGATTGTTGCCCATGCGATTGAGATTGGGGGCGTTCGGGCGAAATCATGCGATTATGAGCTGATTGAGAAGACACCGGTGCGATGTGCGGATGCCGAGGCGGCCAAGGGAATGGAGCAGGCGATTCTGGCGGCCAAGAATGATAATGATTCAGTCGGCGGGATTGTGAAGCTGGAGATTTTCGGGCTGCCTGCGGGATTGGGGGATCCGGTATTTGGAAAGCTGGACGCACGGATTTGCCATGCGATTATGACGCTGGGGGCGGTCAAGGGAATTGAGGTCGGCAAGGGATTTGAGCTGTGCCGGATGCGCGGGAGCCAGTCAAATGATAATATGGCTGACGGGGGCTTTGTGAGCAATAATGCCGGGGGGATTACCGGGGGGATTTCGACGGGGCAGCCGGTGTATTTTCAGATTGCCGTGAAGCCGACATCGTCGATAGCCAAACCCCAGAAAACAATTAATCTTGATGGAAAGAACCAGCCGATTGAGACGCATGGTCGGCATGACCCGTGTATCGTGCCGCGAATTATCCCGGTAATTGAGGCAATGACGGCGCTGGTGCTGTATGACTGCTGGTGCATTCAGGAACGGATACGTCCTTTTGGGGACAAGAGTTAGGTGTGGTTGGGACCTGATTCAGGATGCGTTTTGGCGAGTATTTTCCAAGGAGAATTTTTCTTGAAATAATGGGGTGGGATTTGTACAATTTGCCTTTTCCGGCCTGCGACGAAGGGGCAACCTGGTCAGTTGGCGGTCGGAAAACAATTAAATACGTAACAGACGCCAATGTAGCTCAACGGTAGAGCTCTGGTTTTGTAAACCAGGGGTTGCGGGTTCGAATCCCGCCGTTGGCTTTTTTTATTTTATACCCGAGGGGTATGCTGCATGAAGAGTAGTTTTTGATATTTTGGCTGGTAAAGGGTAAGACTATGGAACAAGCCATTGAAAAGGCCAGTGCCCTGATTGAAGCGATGGGTTATATCCGCAGCTTCAAAGACAAGATTGTCGTCGTCAAGTTGGGCGGCAGTATTCTGGACGACATGGAACTCCAGCGGAAGCTGCTGGTGGATGTGGCGTTTATGTCGATTGTGGGGATGCGTCCGATTCTGGTTCATGGCGGCGGCAAGGCAATTACGCAGGCGATGAATGAGTCGGGGCTGGAGCCGGTGTGGGTTCAGGGCAGACGCTATACCGACGAACGGACACTGGCGATTGCCGAACATGTGCTGGTACATAAAATGAACACGCCGATGTGCCAGATTCTCAACAGTCTGGGCTGCCGGGGCATGGGGCTGCACTCACTGAGCAGCTGCGTGGTATTTGCTGAACCGCTGCGTTTAGCCGGGGAAGACGGCCGCAAGATTGACCTTGGATTGGTGGGCGAGGCCTCGGAAGTCAATGGCGAGCTGATCAAGACGCTGTGCCAGTCCGGCGTGATTCCGGTGATCGCCCCGATTGCACGAGCCAAAACCAGCGGGACGAAGCTCAACTGCAATGCCGACACGGTCGCGGGCAAGGTGGCGGCGGCGGTGCAGGCGGAGAAATTCGTGGCGCTGTCCGATACGCACGGCATTCTGCGGGATATCAATGACCCGGAAAGCCGGATTTCAAGTGTCAGCGAGGCGGAAATCAATGAGATGATCAAAGACGGCATTATTAACAAAGGGATGCTGCCTAAAGTGGAGTCCTGCCTGGTGGCGCTGGAAGGTGGAGTCAAGAAAGCCCATATCATCGACGGCAGATTTCCTCATTCGCTGCTGCTGGAAATTTACACGGACAAAGGTGTCGGGACACAGATTATCAAATAAAAAAAGTTCATCGTTCATAGTTCGGAGTTCGTAGATTTGTCATCGGGTCTCCTGGAGATGAGCTTTTTTGCACAGGATAAAGAATAATGAATACGCAAGAGGTTATTTCACAATTTAATCAATATGTCATCGGCAATTATGGGCGGCTGCCCCGGGTTATTACACGGGGCGAGGGCAATTATTTGTATGACCTGGACGGCAATAAGATTCTGGATTTTTTCCCCGGCTGGGCGGTCAGCGGCATCGGGCATTGTCATCCGATGGTCGTCGAGGCGATTCGCCGACAGGCCGGCGAGCTGCTGCACATCGATAATACGTTCTATACGATTCAGCAGGGTCATCTGGCCAAACTGCTGTCAGAGCGGGCATTCGGGGGCAAAAGCTTTTTCTGCAACAGCGGAGCGGAAGCTAACGAAGCGGCACTGAAACTGGCACGCAAATACAATGTCGGCAAGAAACGCTATAAATTCATCACCGCCGAACGAAGTTTTCATGGCCGGACGTTTGCCGCAGTGACCGCGACGGCACAGCCGAAATATCATGAAGGATTTATGCCGCTGATGGCAGGATTTGAATATGTACCGTTTAACGATATTGATGCACTGACCCAGGTATTCAGCGATGAGGTCTGCGGGGTGCTGATAGAGCCGATTCAGGGCGAAGGCGGTGTCCGTGAGGCAACGCCGGAATATTTGCAGACCATCCGCGACCTGTGCGACGAATCCGGGGCGCTGATGATTCTGGATGAGGTGCAGACCGGCATGGGACGGACGGGACGGTGGTTCGGCTATCAGCATTATGAGGTGGTACCCGATATTATTACGCTGGCCAAGACGCTTGGCGGCGGGGTTGCCATCGGGGCGATGGTGGCCAAGCCGGAGATTGCATCGGCACTGGTACCGGGGACTCATGCCTCAACATTCGGCGGCAATCCCCTGGCGTGTGCGGCATCGATTGCGACGATTGAAGCCATTGAAAGCGAGAAGCTGATTGATAATGCCGTGCGGATGGGGCAGTACGCCACAGAGAAACTCAATGCACTCAAACAGAAGTTTCCCATTATCCGGGAATTGCGCGGCAAGGGATTGATGATTGGCATCGAGCTGACGGTGCCGGGGGGCACTATTATCAGCAAGTGCCTGGAACGGGGCCTGCGAATCAACTGTACGCAGGGCAATATCCTGCGGTTTATGCCATCAATGACTATTCGCGCGGAAGAAATCGACCAGGCAATTGATATTCTGTCAAGCGTTCTTGAAACAGAGGGATAAGACCATGAAAAGCTTTCTTTCGATCCAAGATTGTACAAGCCAGGAATTGCTGGAGCTGCTGGATTTAAGCATGGGCCTTAAGAAACTCTACCAGAGCGGCAAGCGGGACCTGTGCCTGACAGGCAAGACTCTGGCAATGCTGTTTGAGAAGACCAGCCTGCGGACAAGAGTGAGTTTCCAGGTGGCCATGCAGGATCTGGGCGGCAATGCGATTTACCTCAAGCCCGAGGATATCGGAATCATCGGGCAGCGCGAACCAGCCAAAGACATGGCGCGGGTGTTTTCGCGGTATGTCAGCGGGATTATGGCCCGGACATTCAAGCATGAGACGATTATTGAACTGGATCGCTGGGCAACCGTGCCGGTGATTAACGCGTTGTCGGACTGGTCGCACCCCTGCCAGGCGATGGCGGACATACAGACAGCAATGGAACATTTCGGCCAGCTGAAGGGATTAAAGCTGGCCTATATCGGGGATGGCAACAATGTGGCGCGGTCGCTGGCATTTGCATGTGCAAAACTGGATATGCAGTTTGTGATTGCGGCTCCGGCCGGGTATGAACTGGACCAGGAGACGCTGGATACGGCCAACCAGATCAGTCCCGGGTGTGCGATGCAGATTCGCAACCCGATGGATGCGGTCAGGGATGCCGACGTGCTTTATACGGATACGTGGGTCAGTATGGGCCAGGAGGCCGAGAAAGAACAGCGTATTCGGGATTTTCAGGGGTACCAGATTAACGACGCCCTGCTGGCGGCGGCACCGAAGCGGGCCAAGGTGATGCATTGCCTGCCGGCGTATCGCGGGTATGAGATTACTGATTCGGTGTGCGAGTCGGCCCAGTCGGTGATTTTTGACGAGGCGGAAAACCGGCTGCACTTTCAGCGGGCACTGCTCAAAAAACTGATTGGCAAATAGTCGGATACCGATATGAAGCATACGATTTTGGTTGCAACAACCAATCCGGGCAAGATGCGGGAACTGGCGGAGATGTTTTCGGAACTGGCCGGGGAGATTGAATGGCACAGCCTGCGGGATTATCCGAATACGACCGAAGTCGAGGAGGACGGTGCCACTTTTGCCGAAAACGCAGCGAAAAAGGCTCTGGGATATGCCAAGCAGACCGGGCTTTGGACGATTGCGGATGATTCGGGACTGGCCGTCGATGCTCTGGGCGGCCAGCCGGGAGTGCACAGTGCCCGGTTTGCGACTGAGGGTGTCGGAAAATTGCCGCGACAGGAGCAGGATGAGCTGAATAATCGGAAAGTGCTGGGGCTGCTGAAAGGAGTACCGCAGGATAAACGGTCGGCACGGTTTGTCTGCTGCATGTGTCTGGCCAGTCCGGCCGAGCTGCTGATTCAGACGGAAGGGAAAATCGAGGGGCAGATTATCGATACGCCACGGGGAGAAAACGGTTTTGGGTATGACCCGCTGTTTTATGTGCCCGCACTGGGCAAAACGACAGCTCAGCTGAGCAGTGAGCACAAGAATGCCGTCAGTCATCGCGGACAAGCCGCGGCACAGATGAAGCCAGCCCTGCGAGAGCTTCTGAAACTTGCATAATTTGACACAATCGATGTTTTTATAAAAACAATGGACAATCTCTGTTTTTGTCGGGTACAATACCGAAATATAAGCAGATTGAATTTACGGAGACGGAGGTTATGCTGGATTTTCTGTTTGGCGATTTTCTGGGCGATAAACGGCCGTTAAGCTGGGTGCTGCAGTTCTGGCCGGTGCTGGTCAGCTCGTGGGTATTCGCGCTGGCAGCAACGTGGCTGTGCAAAAAAATTGCCATCACACTGGGAATCGTGGACAAACCCAACAGCACCGTCAAAACACATAAGGAGCCGGTGGCGTATCTGGGGGGTGTGGGGATTCTGGTGGGACTGGTCGTGGGGGTCTTAGCGGGGATTGCGATTATTCAGGGGCAGGAGGGATTTGATGTCAGCCTGCGTTGGCTTCTGGGGATTCTGGGGGGAGCGGCGATTGCATGTTTTGTGGGGCTGGTGGATGATATTCTGGATATCAAGCCATGGAAGAAGATGCTGGGGCAGGTGGTAGCGGCGGTGGTGCTGCTGGCGGTCGGGATACGGCCCAGCCTGAGTATTATCGCTCGGTTTTTGGGGATTGAACTGACGCCGGAAATGGAGCTGGTTGTGGGGATTCCGATTGTCATCTTCTTTGTTCTGGGAGCAACCAATTCACTGAATCTGCTGGATGGGCTGGACGGACTTTGCGGGGGTGTGACTGCGATTATCACACTGGGGATGCTGTTTCTGGCAATTCATCTTTCGACCTGGCGGCTCAGCGATGAAGGGGATCCGGTTCGCATGATTATTTGTCTGGGGCTGACCGGAGGAGTGCTGGGATTTCTGCCATTCAATCGGCACCCGGCCAAGATATTCATGGGGGATGCGGGGAGTCTATTGCTGGGATTTGTGTGCGCGACGCTGATGATTTTGTTTGCTGAAGACGTGCCCCGCTGGTGGATGGCTTCGATTGTGATTTTTGGTCTGCCGATTCTGGATACGGCAACGGCACTGGTACGGCGGCTGCTGAATAAACGGCCGCTGTTTGTGTCCGACCGGGGACATATTTATGACCAATTGATGGACCGGGGATACTCCCTGAAACACAGCGTCGCCATCAGTTATGGGCTGGCGGGACTCTATGCGGCAATTGGTATTCTGATGAGCCAGATACGGACATGGTATGCACTGATTGTTTATCTGGTTGTCATCATCATATCCGCCCTGATTATCTGGAAGAAGGGCTTTTTGAAGATGGAAGGATTGCGTGGGGCGGCCAAAAAAAAACAAGACCCGGGAATGGACGGATGAGTCATTGAGGGAAACCAGCCGCTATTCCGGGCCAATAGCAAAGAAATTCAGAATTATCATCTGATGTGCAGCTGCCAGTAAAACAGCCGATGCATTTAAACACTCACCATTCCGCTATTTGTCTGAGCAACATAGATATTACTTATGCAGCCGTGGCTGTCCAGCTGTGTAACTAACTTAAATCCATTTTTTTGATACAGTCGATTGGCCGTCTGATTCGCTTCGGCCACCAGAACTTTGACCTGGTGAATTCCACGGCGGCGACATTCGTCAAAACCACAACTGATTAATTGTCCCGCCAGTCCTTTGCCGCGACAGCTGCTCGATACTGCTATGGATAAAAGCTCGGCATCGGGAAGATTCAGCTTTTTGGTTTTTCCAGGGTAAAAGATATTCTGAAAAATCTTTTTTATCGTTTCAATCGAAAAAAGCCGGGGCAGCAGCAGTCTTATGAGTTTGATGCCATGTCCCCGCAAGACGGTTCTATATAACTGCCTGAGATTTGTGGTAAAGGCAACAAATCCCACCACCCTGCCCTTTTGACAGACCACAAATCCAAATCCCTGTGAGCTTTGACTGATTGATCTGTATAGTTCCGTCAAAAATGTTGTTCCAAGTGAACTGAGAAATCCGGTCGGAATACCCTCCTGGTGCAGTTGAGCAACCAACTCTGCATGTTCAGATTTCAGCAAGATCACGTGTGTGTCATTCATAGCGTATCTCGTTCATTTTGCCACATAAACCGGGCTCTG
>JAFGQP010000014.1 GCA_016935635.1 Sedimentisphaerales bacterium | reverse complement strand
GTACCTCATTCTGGGGCTGGTTGTGCTGGTGGCCTTTGTTATTTTTGCAATAGCCCGCTTGCCGCGAAGCAAAGGGGAGGATGATACCTCTCTGCACCTTGGAGCGACATTGATGCGGCTGTTCTCGAATAAAAAATACATCGAAGGCGTTGTCGCTCAGGCCTTTTATGTGGGCGTTCAGATTATGTGCTGGACCTTTATTATCCAGTATGCTGAAAATGAACTGGGCATGAGCAAAACCAATGGCCAGATGTTCAACATGGTTGCCATGGTCATTTTTGTCAGCAGCCGCTTTATCTGCACCTTCCTGCTGAAATACTTCAGCCCCGGCGGATTACTGCTGAGTCTGTCTATTGGCGGACTGCTGCTGATTATCGGTACCATTTTCATCCCCAGCAGTACTCAGGCCGGTGCTCAGTTCCAGCAGTATATTGACCAGTATCGTCAGACAGAGGGCATTGCCGCTCAACTGGCCGGCTACATCAAGGGTTTCTATTATGGAATACTTAACGTCAAGGGGCTTGGCGGGCTGCTTTCACTGGTTGGGGTTTCGGCCTGTATGTCACTGATGTTTCCGACGATTTACGGCATCGCCCTCAAGGGCCTTGGTGATGATGCCAAGCTGGGGGCTGCCGGCCTGATTATGGCCATCGGCGGCGGCTGCCTGATGCCCCCGATGCAGGGATGGATTATGGACCAGAGTGCTGTGAATATCGGCTTCATGGTCTTGTCCAGCACCCGGGCCTCCTTTGTTCTGCCGGTGATTTGTTTTGTAGTGATTGCAATTTATGGTTTTAGAACGTCCAATGTACATGGACATAAATATTAATGGTATGAAAAAGTAAGGAGATACTTATGCTTAAATATATCCCCGGTATCTTGAGCCCGGAGTTGTTGAAGGTGTTGATGGAAATGGGCCATGGCGATGAAATCGTTATCGCCGACGGCAATTTTCCCGCCGCGTCCATCGCGCAGCGGCTGATTCGTGCCGATGGCCACGGTGTGCCGCCGGTGCTGGAAGCGATATTGAAGCTGTTCCCGCTGGATATCTATGTCCCGCAGCCGGTGGCCCTGATGCAGGTGGTGCCCGGCGATACGGTCAAGACGCCGATCTGGGACCAGTACCGTAAAATCCTCAAAGACAGCGGCGAAAAATTCACGGACTTTGAATTTGTCGAGCGATTTGCTTTCTATGAACGGGCAAAAAAAGCCTTTGCGGTGGTGGCTACGGGTGAATCGGCGCTGTACGCCAATATCATTCTGAAAAAGGGAGTCGTCACCAAATAAAGGAGTATTTTATGACACGGTATGGGTTGTTATTGTGGGTGAGTCTGTTTGGATTGTCTGTCATTGTTTCTGCGGCCCAGGACTCTGACGCAAATACACCGCCGGCTCCGGCCTGGGGAAATTTCGCAAACCTGGCCAAAGAAGTTGAACGCATCCCGAATATTCAATATGCTCAGGTCAATGCCATCAAACTGTCGCTTGATTTATACCGGCCCCGGCAGGGGGGGCAGGGTAAGCTGCCGGTGGTCGTCTGGATTCATGGCGGGGCGTGGATGGCTGGCTCCAAGGAATATTGCACCCCTCTGTGGCTTGGTTTTGTGCAGAAAGGCTATGCCCTTGCGAGTGTCCAGTATCGTCTGACCGACAAGGCCCCATTTCCGGCCCAGATTGAAGACTGTAAGGCCGCCGTCCGCTGGCTGCGTGCCCATGCCGACCAGTATAATTTGGATGTCAATCGTTTTGCTGCCTGGGGTGAATCTGCCGGCGGACATCTGGTAGCGCTGCTGGCAACCACCGGCGACACCAAAACATTTGACAAAGGCGATCATCTGGACCAGTCCAGCGCCGTTCAGGCCGTCTGTGATTATTACGGCCCGACCAGCTTTGTCGGTGCCGCGTCCATGGCTAATAATGAAAACGCCTCCAGACCCGATTCGGTCCTCTATAAATTGTTCGGCGGCCCGCTGTCCGAAAAGCAGGACATCGCTGCCAAGGCAAGCCCCGTGACGTTCGTCTCCAAAGGCGACGCCCCGATTTTGATTGTTCATGGAACAAAGGACGGCCTTGTGCCGCTTCGCCAGAGTATCTTATTCCACGAACTGCTGCAAAAGGCCGGCGTGGATTCAGTGTATCATCCGATTGAAGGAGCCAATCACGGCGGCGCCGAATTTGCGACACCGGAAATCATCGTCTTGATTGATGATTTTTTCAAAAAGCACCTGTCAAAATCGGGCGTCTCTCAGACACTTCCGCAGCCTTCCAATGCGGCCGTTCTGAAAGATATTCCTTACCGGACCGTTGGCGATAAGACCCTCTGTCTGGATTTGTATCGGCCCGAGCAGGCTTCTGGGAAATTGCCGGTCATCGTCTGGATTCACGGCGGAGCGTGGCTGGCCGGGTCGAAAAACCAATGTTTGCCTGAACGAATGGGCTTTGTCGGGAAAGGTTTTGCGGTTGCCAGTGTGGATTATCGTCTCTCGGATGCGGCGAAATTCCCCGCCCAGATTGAAGACTGCAAAGCCGCGATTCGCTGGCTGCGTGCTCATGCCGAAGAATATAACCTCGATGCGAACCGGTTTGCCGCCTGGGGGGATTCAGCTGGAGGGCATCTGGTGGGTCTGCTGGGAACCGCCGGCGATGTCCGGGATTTTGACACCGGCAAATATCTCGACCAGTCCAGCGCTGTTCAGGTCGTGTGCAATTATTATGGACCTTCGGATTTTGCCGCCTTTGTGACGACCCCCGGCTATGAGGAACATGCCGGGCCCCAGTCGCCAGAGTCCAGGCTGATTGGCGGACGGGTACAGGATAAAGCCGAAGAAGCCAGAAAAGCAAGCCCGACCACATACGCATCAAAAGGGGATGCTCCCATGCTGCTGGTGCATGGGGATAAGGATTCTACGGTGCCGATTGGACAAAGCAAGCTGCTGTATGAGGCGTTAAAAAAAGCAAGCGTGCCGACGGAATTTGTTACACTCAAAGACGCCGGCCATGGCGGTCCGCAGTTTCAAACGCAGGAACTGCTATCGCGGATTGAGGCTTTTCTGAAAAGTCATCTCGATAAGACAAAGGCTGCGACGAAGTAAGGAAAATCAGGAATGGCCTGTACCATGCATAAAAAAAGCCCGGCGTTGAACCGGGCTTTTTAATTTTCGAAAATGTAACAGCAGCGACTTAGGCTTCGATGCTGTCGATGGTGACCTGCAGATATTTCTGCCGGTGGCCAATCTTCTTGGCGCTGTTTTTACGTCTGCGGAATGTCATCGCGATGACCTTGGGACCTTTGACGACCGCGTCGGCCGCAGAGACCTTGAAGCTGGCAATGACTTTGGCACCTTCCAGGTAGGGGGCGCCGATTTTAACCTGCTCACCGTCGCTGACGAACAGAACCTTGTTCAGTTCAATGGTCTTGGCATCCGGGGCAACTTCGGTCAGTTCAATATTAATCACGTCTCCCTGAGAGACCTTAAACTGTTTTCCGCCTTGTTCGATAATCGCGTACATGATGACTCCTCGATCTATACTGATAGAGTTACAATATTTACTTTAGCATACGACAAAGACCCGTTATTCTAGTGTTCAGACATGAATTGTAAAGAAAAAAGTTATAAACCGTAATATTTTTATGAAAACTTTGTTTTTACACCTATATATGAATAATGTATATCTGTAAAAAACAATATTATGAGGTCTTGTGTTTTGAATAGCAGGCACAAGGTTGTGATTTGATTACTCTTTTTTACCTGTTTTGACGAAGTATAATAAAGTTATTATTGTAATATATGATATAAATAGGTCATTTTAGTCGTTTATTTAGGAGAACACCGCAGATGGAACTTGCGATGATTAATGATGATATGTTTCCAATATCAAAAATCGACCCGTCACATCTTGATCGCGGCACTTTTTTCGGCGATGGTGTCTATGAAGTGCTTCGCAGCTATGATGGACAAATCTTCGCGCTCGATGAACACCTGGAGCGATTTGAACGCAGTTTGCGTGAAATATGGATTGATAACATCGACATGAAAGGTGTACACAGAAAAGTTCTGGAAACCTATCAGAAATCCGGTTTTGCAAATGCCCGGATTTACTTTCATATTACCCGTGGTTCAGAACCTCGTAACCATTTGCCGGGAAAGAACATAAAGTCCAATTTTTT
>JAFGQP010000162.1 GCA_016935635.1 Sedimentisphaerales bacterium | reverse complement strand
GAGCAATAAAACCGATTACCAATACACAGGGCAGAGGAAGGTAGACCTGGGAATCTATTACTACCAGGCTCGATTCTATGACGCCGCTTTGGGACGGTTTACACAACCTGATGAAATTGTACCAGTGGGTGTGCAAGGAATTCAAGCCTTCGATCGTTTCGCTTACGCTAACAACAATTCTGTACGTTATATCGATCCCACGGGACATGCATTAGATTCCGGTTGTGAATATGAAGGTTGTGGAATAGATCTAGAAGTTATCCTGGATGAAGTTCCTTTTGATGAGACATTCGGAGGAAATATTGAACATCATCATTCGTCTGGTAACTCTAATGAAGAAATAGATGATCTTGAAGAATCTTCAAACCCTCCTCTTGAAATCTTAGTCCCAATTAATATCCTTTTACATGCTACAACAATTGTAGTCGAAGGGGGAATAGTTTATGCTGAAGTCCAACTGTTACCTTTTGCGCTTGCTACTCCTGTTATTGGTGTACCACTCGAATTGGTGCTAGCAGGAGTGGGTGCTGTTGTTCTTGATGTTGACGTTGCATTTTCTTCATGGGTTTATCGAATATATCAGAATCCACAAGGAAAACAAAAAATAGAATTTTTACCACCTTGGGGGTTTGATAATGACTAGGAGGTTTGAAATGGCCACGTTATTGTTTTTTATAGCTGCTATCTCGGGTCTATTAGGCACTAGTCTTATCATTAGATATTTTAAGGATCGGGACAAGCTTAATAATCATAAATGTTCGGTAATCCTAGCTTTAGGATTGGGTCTTACTATGATGATTTCCTTTTTTCTTCCTCTTTTAGCGCCTGGAGTTGGTGTCCAAATTGATTCATCACTAGTGTTATTCGGTGTAGGGCTGTCGATCTCGACTATCATCATGACCTATGCCATAGCTAGGTTATTGTTGAGGCTTAAATCATAGGATTGATTTTCACTAAAATTAAGATTAATGAGTTGATATTTCTATAGATAATTGAAAGACAGCAACCGGAGAGCCAGCTATCACCCGTCTCCCATCGGGTCTTAAATGATTGTGCTGAAGTGACAATTGCAGGTACCAATGGAAATCATGTGCGGTTTGGTGAGTCTTTTCGCCAAGGTGAAGGACGTTCTTCCCTTCAGCCGCCAGCGCTTCTCACACCCACTCTTGCAGAACGACCACGGATACAGGCTCGAATATCCCGCCGTACATGGATGTGATTTTTGCGCAGCGGAATGACCCGGCGGTGAGCACTTCGGTGGGGAGCGAGGTGAGTCAGGAGACGGAGCCGGGGGAGGAGAAAGTGACTTACCAGTATACATATAACGGGGATGGAGCGATGATGATGGAGTCCACCGGCACAGTCACAACCATTTACATTGGCGGGATTTACGAATACGTGGTTTCCGGAGCAGAAGTGATTACGAGGTCTTACTATTATGCCGGTTCGCAGCGCGTGGCGATGCGGGAAGGTGGAGAGCTATTCTATCTGTTGGGAGATCACCTGGGTTCCACCAGTTTAACGTTGGATGCCAGTGGGAACAAAGTGGCGGAACAAAGGTTCTCCCCTTGGGGCATGTCCAGATATGCATGGGGGAACGAAAAAACGGACTACGGATTTACAGGGCAAAGGAGCAACGGTTACATTAACTTAATCAAAATGGGGGTTAGGTGGTATGACCCAGCACTGGGTCGTTTCACACAACCAGATAGTATTGTACCAGGCGCGGGGAATCCGATGGCATACGATAGGTATATGTACACCTTCTCGAATCCGCTCAGATACTCAGATCCGAGTGGGCACATTCCTGAATGTGGTCCGGATGGAATGTGGTGTGATGATGTTATCACAGCGGATGAATACTTCATTACTTTTACCACAGCTGGAGGTGAAGAATGGGAAGCTGCAAACCAGGCAGCTGTTCTGGAGGCTGTTTATGCAGTTGCAAAAAAACTAGGCAGCTACATGGAAAAAACAGCTGGTCTAGCATGGATGACCGTTTTCGGTTTTATGACTTTTCAAATGGGTGGTTGCGATGAATGTAACGGAACAGGTGGCTTTGCCGCCAATTTTGACCTCATCAAATTTGCATCATTCCCCGCTGACTGGCGAGAAGATCGAGCTTTGCGAGCGAGAAACTTGGTTACCCATGAGCTTGGACATGCCTTTAGTCAAGGACATGGCCGTAAACCAGAAACGGCTTTAGGAGAAGCTCAAAAGAATCCATTATTTCCAAATCGACCCAATTTTCCTGAAAATACTCCGGATGGTTGGACGGGGGGGCGGTATGGTTATGCCAGTGAACAGAATGTCTTGACCTGGCAAATGTCTTCTGCTCAAGCCGGTACATTGTCCGAAGAGTTTGCAGACATGTTTTTGGGTTGGACTTTTGGGGTGTGGGATGCTTCGGATGCAGGGGTAATGCGTTCCAATTTTATGATAACAACAATGTTTGACGTTCTGAATACATACTACCCATGAGATATGAGACCTAATATGAAAAATACATATCGTTTGACGATATTATTGCTTTTTACATTGATAATCGCTGCCTGCGGGAAAGTAGCTACTGTCTCTGTTACACCACCAACTACAATACCCACGATTAAGTACACACAAACCCCAACAGCATCTGACACGCCGCTTCCATCCTCGCATCCACCCACATTATCGGCGATTTCAATAAAAACAGCAACGGTAACACCTTCGATCACACCTACCGAAACATTTACTGTCAGCCCAACTGCTACCCCAGACAATGGTGTTGAGATATTACACACATTTACCGAAGGGATCGTGATTGGTTGGTATCCAGAAATCATTGTCAATAACCCTTCTGATTTCTGGATATTTCAACCTAATCAGATTCTGCACTTCCAAGAGGGCATCAACGACATTCAAATACCGATCAACGGTGTGGCTGAACATACGCTTGGATTTGAGATATCCCCCGAAAAAACGATCTGGTTCTTCGATGTTGGGGAATGGCCACAACCATGGTCAATAATCCGGCTACTCCAGATAGATGAACACGGCACACTGCTTACTGAGTACATACTACCCAAATCGATCCTGGTTGACGCATCAGGAAATTACATCGAAGACGATCCAGCCCTCTGGTGGGAACCGGATGGTAGTCTCATCCTGGGGGGAGATAACTATATTTATCAGTTGCTAGACCAATCCAAGAACCTGAATGTTCAGCGGAGAAGCGGGTATAGGACAGATTCACATGAGTATAACGTGCTGAACTATTATGGAACTCAAGATCAGCCAGCCCTTATCTCCATTGACAGCAAAACCATCCCCATTTCTTCAAATTATGATGCACTGATATTAACCAATGGTGTTGACTGGGGGTTTCTTGGGGCACGCCAAAATGGCGATTTCTACGTCAAAGTGTATGAGTACAATACTGAAAATATTCGGATAACTTCTCAAAGAATCGGGATTAGAAAATATGATGTGGAAGGCAATTTGGTGAAAGAATTGGTTCTTCTAGAAAAAGAAGAAATACCCAATTGGGATAAGGAGATCCCATCATGGAAGTTCCCCATCGTTACGATAGGGCGGGATGGAGAACTGTATGCATTTATGCTGGGAAACAAGAATTCGGCTGATCGATTGGTACGCATTCGCATTGACTGATTTTATTCATCGTTAGATTCGTGGCAATTTATTTTCCCTTCACCACCCTGATCTCATGATGTCCAGAATGAGTTTACCGCTTTTTGGGCCCGTAATAGAGATTTGGGGTTCATTTTAACAGTGATTGAAGATAATACTAGACTGCTGTATTTCTAAGGAAAACGGTTGGGGTGAAGTTATTGTACCCTATGGCATCACATGATACCTGTTCCGAATTATAATGGCAAAGTATTCACCTTTGGGTGGTGTGGTTCGTCTTTCCATCATCATGCCTGGTGGCAACTGGCTGAACGAAAGAACGTTCAGCTGGGCAGTTTCGCTACGCTGAAACTGCCTGTACAACATTGATTTCGGTGCAACGTGGTGCAACGCGGGTGATATGGCATGGAAATTATGGACTTAGTGGACAGTAAGACCCCCTATATCTGGCGATCGTGTGGACAAAATAGCCTGGATATAAGGGTATAGACACAATGGACACCGGCTGAACAAAAAAGTTCAGCTTGGCTCACTCCTTACAAGGAAGAGAGCGATGGTTCGAGTCCATTTGCGCCCATAATAAGAACCCAGGTGAACCCTGGGTTTTTATTGTGGGACAGAATGACCGTATGGAGTTTTGCGAAGCAAAATCTCCCAGGTGATACGAAGTGTCACACCGAGTCCATTTGCGCCCATGTCGCAAAGCGGAGCTTTGCTTACGGGAGAACGGGAGGTATTGATCTCGTTCTCAATCATTTAAGGGG
>JAFGQP010000161.1 GCA_016935635.1 Sedimentisphaerales bacterium | reverse complement strand
GATGGTACAGGACCCTTTGGTCAAGGTCCCGGCTCTGGGCGTGGGATGGGCCGTGGGCAAGGACAAGGTAAAGGCAAAATGGGCGGCCCTCTGGCTGCCGGGCCGGGCGGCAATTGTATATGCCCAAACTGCGGATTAACAACCCCTCATATTGCAGGACAACCCTGCAATCAAAGAAGTTGTCCCAACTGTGGGACAATGATGGCACGAAATTAACAAATCTTGATTTGAAAGGACAATTATTATGCCAGGTGGAGATGGAACAGGTCCCATGGGAATGGGTCCAATGACAGGCAGAGCTGCTGGTTATTGTGGAGGTTATGTAATGCCGGGTTACGCTAATTATGGAATGGGTCGTGGGTTTATTGGCCGCGGCGGGGGGTTTGGGGGCAGAGGCGGAGGGCGCGGCTGGCGTAACTGGTACTATGCTACTGGGCTTCCGGGCTGGGCAAGATTTAGCGGATATCCGTCCGGTTTTTCCGCCGCACCAACAGCAGAACAGGAACATCAGGCCCTGAAGCAGCAGGCACAGTATCTTGCGGATTCTCTGGATATGATTAATAAGCGTATCGAAGAACTGCAAAAATCAAAAACCGACTGAGCCGCATCTGTAGTGATGATTTGACAATATTGTAATTGTCAGACTTATCGGTGCCGCAGGACATTGTTGTTTGTTTCATTGCTGAAAATCATGCAGCTTGCAGTGAAGTCGTATTATGCCTGATAAGCATCGGGCCAGGTTCAGTTGAACAGGCTCTTGGTTTAACGGGATGAAGAATCACTCCCGTATCCGCCAGGTTGTTTGGACGTATGCTGCCTGGGGCAGGAGTCAGAAAGATTACCGACGCAGAGATTGTTGGAAAGAAGGTGTATTATGCCTATCTATGAGTATAAATGCAAAAAATGCGGACGTATAACGGAGTTTTTGGAAAAAAGAGATAATGAACAGACACATGTCTGCCAGATGTGCGGCAGCCGAGATATGCACAGAGTGATATCGACATTTTCCGCAGGCAAAGCGAAATCGCAAAGCTGCCCGACAGGAACGTGTCCATTAAGTTAGAAAGGTTTCATTATGAGAATTGCGGTAACGTCAACCGGGCCTGCACTGAATGACAATGTAGAACCCCGGTTTGGCAGATGTGCCTATTTCTTGATTGTAGATACGGATACGATGCGATTTGAGTCTGTGGAAAATCCCAACCTGGCCCTGGGCGGCGGAGCTGGGATCCAGTCTGCCCAGCTTATGTCGGAAAAAGGTGTGACGACTGTCTTGACTGGAAATTGCGGTCCAAATGCTTTCAATGTATTCGGACAAGCGGGAATCCAGGTGATTGTCGGTTTGAACGGGTCTGTCCAGCATGCGATCGAGCAGTTTAAAGCAGGTCGTTTTCCATCGGCTTCAGGTCCCAATGTAGCGAGTCATTTTGGTATGGGAGGTGAGGGTGCTGCAATGGGAGGAGGCGGCCTGGGCAGAGGCTCAGGAAGAGGTATGGGACGCGGGATGGGTATGGGCAGGGGGATGGGGCGGGGTATGGTAAATCCTTTGTCTGTTTCAGCAGAAAACACTGCGCCGAGTAATGCCGCACGGGAATTGGAAGAGCTCAAACAGCAGGCCAGGATACTCGCGCAGCAGAAACAGCAATTGGAACAAAAAATCACCCAGCTTGAAGACAGCAGCCGTATGGTTGCGGTTGTTGATCCTGAAAAATGTACAGGCTGTGGTATTTGTGCCGGCGTGTGTCAGGCCGGTGCGATTCACATGAATGAACACGCTGTAGTGGATGAACAGCGTTGTGTCGGCTGCGCGGCCTGTGTTCCCATGTGTCCGGTACAGGCCATTCAGATGGTTTGAAAAAAACATCCGGCTCGTAGCAGAGCGTTGTTTTTCATCTCTTGTGCATAACAGGATGGCTTTGGATTTGTAGCGATGGGAAAAAGAATATTTTTTGAGAGTGACCTGGTATGCAGCGATATATGCTGAAATCGAAAATACACAGAGCCACGCTGACCGGTGTTGATCTGGATTATGAAGGAAGTATTACGATCGATCAGGATCTTCTGGAAAAGGCGGACATTTTGCCTGGGGAGCAGGTTCATGTGCTTAATATCAATAACGGTCGACGTTTCATAACTTATGCCATTTCAGCGTCGCGCAAGTCAGGCAGAGTATTGCTCAACGGACCTGCCGCAAGGCTGGGTATGGTAAATGACAAGGTGATTATCATATCGTATTGCCAGGTCGCAGGAGACGAGGCAGGGAGTTTAAAGGCCAAAGTGGTACTGGTTGACCAGCACAACAAGACGAAGGAAATTCTTCAGTGAGTCACGGCCCCCACTGTGCACCATGTGGAAGCAAGGAATGCCGTCAGGGAAAAGATTGCTTTTCAAAATCAGATGACCACAAGCGATTATACCAGGATCCGCGTATTTCGGAACTGCACCGTGCGGCGTCATCTGTTGAAGGGCAATATTACTGCAAAGAAACACGGTTGGGTGAAACGATACTGTTTGCCAAAAAGCTGAACTGCAAAAGAATAGGATTGGCTTTCTGTGTTGGCCTGAGTGATGAAGCAAAAATTGTTGAAGATATATTGTCCAGCCATTTTGAGGTTGTATCGGTATGCTGCAAGGCTTCTGGAATTGACAAGAGAGATTTCGAACTGCAGCAAATTATACCGGAAAATCGTGAAATTATGTGTAATCCGGCCGGTCAGGCTCAATTAATGAACCAGGCCGGAACTCAGCTGAATGTGATTTGCGGGCTCTGTGTCGGTCATGATGCAATTTTCACGAAACTGTCCGAGGCTCCGGTGACAACCCTGCTGGTCAAAGATAGAGTATTGGGACATAATCCTGCAGCAGCTGTTTATTGCCAGTACATACGGAGGCGATTATATGGAAGCATATAACAAAACATCAACGGACTCAGGATTCAACGCAATAGATATTACTGTTGGCTATCATCCTGACGGCTACAGGATTGATAAAACAACTTCGCCCATGAATCGCTATACGAAGTGGAACGTTGATGCTTCAGGCGATTGGTGTAATCCCAGGCCGGTATGTTTTGATTCATTGCCGCAGAAGGGGTGGATTAAAGTGGACAAGCTGGACTGGGATAGTTATGAGAAAAAGTAAACTGCGTCTCCATGGAAAGATCCTGCTGGGAGCGATATGGACGACATAAATAAAGCCGTTGAAACTTCTCTGCAATTGGAAACATATCCGCCAAGTCAGATCCTTCGTCAAATATCTCATCCCGTAGAGGATTTTGACGGCAATCTGACGATTCTGGCCGAAAAAATGATTGATTTCATGCGCAAACACAAGGGGATTGGACTGGCCGCACCCCAAATCGGGCTGTTGCGCAGAATGATTGTGATTGAGATATATCATCAGAGTTACTGCATGGCTAATCCGGAAATAATGGTTGCCTCGGATTGGGATCTGATGGAGGAAGGCTGTTTGAGTCTTCCGGGCAGAAATGTGGTTGTCAGACGCAATAAATTTATAAAAGTTCAGGGGCTGAACATGGCCGGAGAAGCCATGACAGTCCTTGCCGCTGGTTTATTGGCGAGGGTCTTTCAGCATGAAATAGACCATTTAAATGGCGTGATGATTTGTGATTATGAAGCTTAGAACTGAGCCATGATTATAATTTCCCAAAGCACATGATTGCCTGAGTCTTCCAGTCCATGACCGTTCTGTTCGCGGATTATGGGTAGGTTATGCGAAATGACAGAGAATAGGCGGATATGATGATAAAACTGATACTTAAGGAACTCAAAAGTCATGCTCCTTTTACTGCTTTTGGAGCAATTACCGGGATTATACTTATATTGGTATTTCAAACATTACCGCCGAAGACCGCCTATACTATCTTTTATGTTCTCCATCCTATTCATGTATTTTTGAGTGCCCTGGTCACGGCCGCTATTTATGAGCTGCATACCTGCCGTCCCGGTAAAAATATCATCGGCAAGTGCAATTTGTGGTTATTATTGTTTATCGGATATGTGGGTTCTGTTGGTATTGCGACGATGAGTGATTCCATTATTCCCTACCTGGGGGAAATCCTGCTTAACATGCCGAATCGGGGCATTCATCTGGGGTTCATCGAAAAATGGTGGCTGGTTAATCCTCTGGCGGTGCTCGGGATTATCGTGGCATACTTAAAGCCTGCCACAAAGTTTCCTCATGCAGGGCATGTCTTGATCAGTACATGGGCATCCCTATTTCATATTTTGATGGCTGTAGGCAATAAATTAGATTTCTTTTCTTATATCATTATCCTTATATTCTTATTCCTTGCCGTATGGCTGCCCTGCTGCATCAGTGATTTTATATTTCCTCTTTTGTTTGTAAAAAAAAATGATGCCCCTCAGGCTTTATAGGACTCATCAAGAGCTTTCGGCTCCAGTATTATTAATTGACATGCAGCATCATGCCGCAAGGACAGCTGTAGAACACACTGAAGCCAAACAAAGCTGCGCCTCGGGCGGCCATTATCATCGGGGAAGACTATACTATCAGGAAAACGAAGGTTGAACGAATGAAAATTACAATAGCAAGCGGAAAGGGCGGTACAGGCAAAACCACGATTGCCACAAATCTGGCAGTTTCACTTCATCAGGCTGGACGGAAAGTGCAGTATCTGGACTGTGATGCGGAGGAACCCAACGGCCATATCTTTTTAAAACCCGCAATGGAAAGCACGTACGAAGTAACAGTCGGAGTGCCTGAAGTGAATATGGATAAATGCACCGGCTGTGGAAAATGTGCCCGGCTTTGCCAGTATAGTGCTATCATCTGCCTGAAGGATAAGCCCCTTGTGTTTGAACAATTGTGTCACTCCTGCGGTGGCTGTATGGCGATATGCCCTCAAGGCGCTATTACTGAAAAGCAGCGCAAGATAGGGACGGCCCAATTCGGCAGATGCAACGGTGTGTATTTTGGTCAGGGCCTGCTCGATATAGGGGCAATTCAGACTCCGGCTCTCATTAAATACGTAAAAAAGCATATTAAAGAAGATGCCGTTAATATCATCGATGCCCCTCCCGGAACATCGTGCCCTGTGATTGAAACGATCAAAAACAGTGATTTTGTTCTGCTGGTGACTGAACCGACACCATTTGGACTCAATGACCTGCAATTGGCTGTTGGAATGGTCAGAGAGCTGAAGCTGCCCTTTGCAGTTGCCGTTAATCGCAGCGATATCGGTGATGAGGCTGTGGTTCGCTACTGTCAGCAGGAACATATTGATGTTGTAATTCAAATTCCGAATAATCGGAAGATTGCAGAAAGCTATTCACGGGGCGAGATGATTGTTGAGTCAATACCGGAATATAAACAGAAGTTTTTGAAATTATATGATGATATAGTCAGCTTAACAAAGAAATAGACTGTGATTGTGATTTTGTGAGTATATGCTTTGGAAATGGCAAGCGTGCCTGAAAAACATCCTGCCCAATCAACAACAGAATGACTGAAAAACCGAAAAATCAGGGCGCAGCGGCTGCAGCGGGACAGGTATAATTATGCTGTTTATTTCACATGCTATCAAGGGTTTGATATGAAAGAATTAGTTGTAATCAGCGGTAAAGGTGGAACTGGAAAGACCAGTATAACGGCGGCTTTTGCTTCGCTCGCTCAAAATGCGGTTTTGGCGGACTGCGATGTTGACGCAGCCGATCTTCACCTTGTGTTATCACCGAAGATCAAACAGGAACAGGACTTTTCGGGCGGAAAACAGGCCTTTATCCATCCTGAAAAATGCATTGGCTGCAGCAAGTGTGCCAAGATGTGCCGATTTGATGCAATAACTCTCAATGGTCCCGGAAATAGTCTCATCGCAAAGACTTATGCGGTGGATCCGGTATCCTGTGAAGGGTGCAAGGTCTGTGTGGAATTCTGTCCGGTCCATGCCATTTCCTTTGAAGCGGCAATTAACGGGAAATGGTTCATTTCAGATACCCGTTTCGGCCCCATGGTGCATGCTAAATTGGGAATTGCCGAAGAAAACAGCGGAAAGCTCGTGACATTGATTCGAAAAGAAGCAAAACGTATTGCCCAGGAACAAAAGAAGGATATGCTGATTATTGACGGATCTCCGGGTATTGGATGCCCTGTGATTGCCTCCATAACCGGTGCCGATGCGGTTCTTGTGGTAACCGAACCAACCTTATCGGGCAAGCATGATTTGGAAAGAGTGGCGCAGCTTACGGCCAATTTCGGAATTAAAACACTGGTTTGCATTAATAAAGCAGATATCAATTCGGAGATGACAGACCAGATTGCTCGGGATGCTGATGCGCTTGGCTTAAAAGTGATTGGGAAAATCCCATACGACGAGGCTTTCACCAAAGCACAAATCATGAAAGCCACATTGATTGAATATACAGGAGGCAGTATTTCGGAAAGGATCCGAACGATGTGGCAAGAGCTAGTCTACCAGCTTGGCTAAGGCAGCATATCCAATGAAGATGCATACTGGTCGTCTGCAAGCAAATGCAAGCCATAATGACGGCATACCTTCATGTCCTTGAATAAAGGGAAGGCTGGCTGAAGGTACTGTCTGTGGCTGCGAAGAGCAGAGAGCGAATCTTTCAGCTCTTCAAACAAGAGTCTATTGGAGCAAGGATCGAGTGATGATAGTTCAGGCGGAAATCAGCGTTTACCCCCTGCGTGTACAACGTTTGTCAGAACCCGTGGAAGAATTTTGCAGAATTCTTCGTGAGCATAATCTGACGATAAAAATAACGGCCATGAGTACATTCGTAATTGGCGAACATCAGACTCTTTTTGATGCCTGCAGCAAAGCTTTTGAACAGCTTGCTGCAAAATATGCCATTGTAGTCAATATGAAGATATCTAATGCCTGCCCGGCAGACGGGCAGGACTCTAAAGGATTTTTGCAGAATGACAAAGCAGCCCATTGAGACTCAGGACAAACAGCAGCAGAAGATGGAAGAAGAACAAAATCAGATCCGCCTTCGCATGAGCCGGATTAAACATAAAATCCTTGTATTGTCCGGCAAGGGAGGGGTGGGGAAAAGTACGGTTGCGGCCAACCTTGCCGTTTCTCTGTCCCTGGCCGGCAAGCGGGTTGGGCTTTTAGACATTGATATACACGGGCCAAGCATACCCAAAATACTGAATCTTGAAGGTAAGCAGTTAATGAGTATGGCAGATGCAATTATGCCTGTTCCGGTATCCGAGACGCTGCTGGTTATGTCCATAGGTTTCATGCTCAGGGACAAAGATGATGCTGTGATATGGCGGGGACCGATGAAATATCACATGATCAAGCAGTTTCTCAAGGATGTCGAATGGGGTCAGCTGGATTATCTGGTTATTGATTCTCCGCCGGGAACCGGTGATGAGCCGTTATCCATTATACAGCTGCTCGAAAAGCCCGACGGTGCGGTAATTGTGACGACACCTCAGCAGGTTGCTATATCCGATGTCAGAAAAGGAGTTTCATTCTGCAGAAGCTTGAACCTGCCTGTGTTTGGTGTTATTGAAAATATGAGCGGATTCACCTGTCCGCAATGCGGTCATATCACTGATATTTTCAAAACAGGCGGGGGGGAAAGGATGGCCAGGGAGATGGGAATCCCGTTTCTGGGGAAAATACCGATTGACCCCCAGATTGTTAATGCCTGTGATTCAGGGCATCCGTACATCCAAAAGTATCAAAACAGCAGCGTTGCCAACAGCTTCAATAAAGCAATAAAGCCGATACTGGAGATTGAAAATGACAGTTCCGGCTCAATGTGAATTATTCAGCATGGAGAATGAAAAATGCGAGTTGCTATTCCGTTGACACAGGGGAAATTAAGCCTCCATTTCGGCCAATGTGATCAGATCGCAATCCTTGAAGTCAATCATGGCCAGATCATCAGCCGAACCGACGAAGTACCCCCTGCTCATGAAGCCGGCCTTTTGCAGAGATGGCTGTATGGAACAGGGGTTAATATCATATTTGCCGGGGGCATGGAGCCGGGCACCCGGAAGCTGTTTTCCCGGAATGGCATTCAGGTCATTGCGGGGGGACAGGAAAAAACGCCGGATGTGCTTATTTCGGAGTATTTACAGAATAAGCTGCAGGCCGGCGCCAATCTCAGTGATCATTGATTGGCGCAGTCGTTACTGATTTCATTATAAAAACGAGTCGGCAGTCTCACGGGATCCTGAGTGTGTGCGAGCGTGAAAGGAATTTAGAGTATCCGGGTTGAAGCTGAAACAGGCGGTTTTTAAGGATACTGAAGGGTCAGAGGCTGATTGGATTCGGATTTTCATTCCTTTTGAAGATTGGACGAGTCCGGTATCAAGGTGAAATTATGAAGCCTCATTAATGTTAACGTGTGTTCGAAAAGAAAGATAAAATGTTGGATGCAAAAGCAGATCTCTGGCGTGATAAACGGCGGAATGAAATTATTGAATGGGACAAAAATAATAAATGGCAGGATTTTATAGACGATGGGAAAATCTGGTCTATCCTCCGCGAACGAAAAAAACCGGAAGCCTCCGAGGTTATTGAGATTATCGAAAAGGCTCGGTCCAATACCACCCAAGGGACTATGCTGTCTCCGGACGAAGTGGCTGTATTGATTAATACAGAAGATCCGGAATTGTGGGACAGAATTTATGAAACGGCAGACTGGATCAAACAGACAGTCTATGGCAATCGCATCGTATTATTCGCACCGCTGTACCTGTCCAATACCTGTGTCAATAATTGTGCGTATTGCGGATTTCGTCAGGCCAACAAGGAATTGGAACGAAAGGCTCTGAACCACAATGAAGTGGAAGCCGAAGTCAATGCACTGGTAAATGTCGGCCATAAAAGACTCATCGCTGTTTATGGGGAACATCCCGACAGCGACGCCGAATATATATGCAAAACTGTGAAGAAAATATATACCACGCGGATGGGATTTGGTGAAATACGGCGATGCAATATCAATGCTGCACCGATGTTTAACGAGGAATACCGGAATATCAAGCAAATAGGGATTGGGACCTATCAGATATTTCAGGAAACCTATCATCATGACACTTATCGACAGGTGCATCCGGCGGGAACTTTGAAAGAATCTTATCTATGGCGTTTATTCGGGCTGCATCGTGCGATGGAGGTCGGAATAGATGATGTCGGTTTAGGCGTGCTGTTCGGACTTTATGACTGGCGATTTGAACTGATTGGGCTGTTACAGCATGCCAAGGCATTGGAAAATGAGTTTGGCGTCGGACCCCATACCATATCTTACCCCCGTCTGGTTTATGCGGAAAATGCGCCGCTGGCGACACGGTCAAAATATCTTGTCAGTGATGACGATTTCATAAAAATCGTAGCAATCATACGTCTGATGTGTCCTTATACCGGTTCCATTCTGACCGCCAGAGAAGCCTACCCCATTCGCCGCAGAGCGATAAAACAGGGGGGCGTATCTCAAATGGATGCCGGAACACGTGTTGGTGTTGGTGGTTATGCTGAAATGGAAAAAGAGCATTTGCCGCATAAAGAACAGTTTTATGTGAAAGATTCACAAAGTTTGGATGATTTTATTTATCATCTTTGTGAGGATGGATATCTGCCGTCTTTTTGTACCGCCGGCTATCGCGAAGGCAGAACCGGGGAAAACTTTATGCCCCTTGCCAAGCATGCAACAGTGAAGAATCTGTGTATTGCTAACGGTATTCTTACGTTCAAAGAATATGTGTTGGATTATGCGTCGGATAAAGTCAAAAAAATAGGAGAAAACAAGACAATTCCGTTGTTTCTTGACTGGATTCAGACGCATGTTCCTGCCATTTATCCTCATGTCAGGGAATACCTGAAACGTGAGGAAAATAATACCCGTGATTTGCATTTTTGACAAAGGTTCGCAAATTGGACAATCCGCCGTCAGACGATTGTGCAATGCGTGAATTGGAAAAACCGCACAGGCCGCAAATAAATGCAGCAAGCGTGCTGTGCAGCGGATTTAACATGAAGTACCATCAACGGTGTTTCCCGGCTGTCTATGGAAAGTCGAGGTATGCCTCAACACATTCCGGAAATCATTTCTGCAGGGATTCTGCCCCAAAAAGGGCATCCGCGGGGAGGTCCTCCGGAAAGCATCAATTTCGGTTGGGATGGGCCCTGGCAGACTGTGAGGAATACGGTTCAGTCTCAAAACGATATGGAGAATTCATGATTCAGACAAACAATGATAAAGTGCTTGATACTGTACGCAATCAGGTCCATCCGGACTGCATTGCCTGTGGGTTTACCAATATCAACGGGTTGCACCTGAAGTTTGCTGCAGATAAGAAAGGCGGCGTCAGTGCCTCTTTTGTGTGCAATGAGAATTTTGAGGGATACCCGGGGATCCTGCATGGAGGCGTTATTTCAATGATACTGGACAGTGCCATGGGCAATTGCATGTTTTCACATGGTCGGGCAACTGTAACAGTTGAAATGAATACGAAATTCAGGCACCCTGTTGTTACGGGCCGCAAAGCAATCGTGACGGCACATATCGTACGCGTTTCACACCCTTTGTATATTTTAGAAGCTCGCATCACGCAGGACGCGGAAATCAAAGCTGCAAGCACGGGCAAATTTTATGACCAGCCGAATTTGATGTCTTGTCTGGAACACTATCATGAGATATGAGGTTTGCAGCATAATTCAGATCGAAAACCTGGTTTTATTCGGGGCTTGGCGGAACGGTGCGCTTGCAGATGCGATTCGGTCTAAAAAAACATCGAACAAAAAATGGTTTGTTGGGGCAATTGAGTCAGCAGGCAGCCCTGTCATGAGACATCGATTCGCTGACATGTACATATCATTTTAGGCATGACAGACAATCAGATGGCAACTCCGGGTATAAAAGTATGTCGGACTTGGTAGCATCTCGAATTTGTTCGCATTTGCACCATATCAGCGGTTCTGATTGGATAGCCGTGAAATTCCAGAGACACATGACTCCAAAGGAAATCAGCCCTGTCAGATTCTGTGAAGCGGTCTCCATGGCGCGGACATGTGATATGGCATTATCGCCGGATGATATATGCTGTAATGGCGCAAAAAGATGCTTTGGCTGGCTCAAAAATATCGACATGGAACTGGCCCGCAAGCTTGCAGAGAAGACAGGAATAACTCAGACGCTGGCCCTGAAGATGATAAAAAATGTTCCGGTTCAGAATGAACCTTTCGCCGGGCTGTCTCTTGGCAGCCATGCCGACGGGGATGTGTATATCAGCTATGCAAGTCCGGAATCGGCGATGAAGCTGGTCAGGCACTGGCAGAAAACAACCGGGTGTAATCTTGAAACGGATATATCAAGCATCCTGTCCGTGTGCGGGAACGTTGCTGTTAAAAGTTTTATTACTCACAAAATCAGCATTTCTTATGGATGTCCTGATTCGAGAAAATACGGGGGCATTGAACAGGGCCAGCTTGTTATGGGAATTCCGCACAAACTCGCAAGCGAGATATGTATGATCCATGGTGTTATTGATACGAGGTAAACAAGGAGAAAAAGATGAATAGTCTGGTTCCGGCAAAAGTATTTTTGACAAAAGGAGTAGGCAGGCATAAGTTCCAACTGAAATCTTTCGAGGAAGCACTCCGTCAGGCGGGGGTCGCGCAGCAGAATCTGGTGCAGGTGTCATCGATTCTTCCTCCGCGATGCGTGATTATAAGCAAAGACAAAGGAATCGAACAGCTTGTTGCAGGGAGCATTTGCTATTGCGTCATGGCCAGGGCCGATACAAATGAACATGGTCGAATCGTTGCTGCATCAGTCGGGGTGGCTCTGCCCAAGGAAAAAAGCAAATGGGGATATCTCAGTGAAGTTCATGGCCACGGGATGAACCGCATGGAGGCGGCGGATATGGCCGAGGACCTGGCAGCCAGCATGCTGGGGACAACACTGGGATTTGAGGTTGATCCCAATAAGGCCTGGTCAGAGAAGGAACAGGTTTACAAATCGAGTGGACAGATCATAAAAACGACGAATGTAACCCAGACTGCCTATGGCAGGAAAGGACAATGGACAACAACGCTTGCCATTGCTGTGTTTTTATTTGCTTGACGGGAAGATTCCCGGCTCGGGGTATCAACGAAAAACCATCAGCGGGTTAATACCCGGCAAGTATCGTATTGATGGAATTGCAGCGCTGGTCAGAATGGGTTGGATGATTATGAAGGCAGCAAACAGACGTTTTGACTTGGAATAGTTCTAAAAAAACGGCGAGGAAAGCTGTTCTTTAATGGAAATCAGCGGCATGCAAAAACGAGAACAGAATTGAAGGTTAAACACAATGCATTTCATAGATTTAATCAAGCGAAGAAAAAATGTGGTTCATCAGGAAAGTGAAGGGGTTAACCTGGCCATTTATTTTATCAACAATTTTATACAGAGAACCTTCAGTCTTCATGGAATCAATAATAATTATTCCAGGATCAACGGCCAGCAGCTTTTGACATTGCTTCAAAGCGAAATAGACAGCAATATGCTGTTTTACAGATACTTGACAAGAGTTAAAACGTACAGGGACCGCAAGGGAGTTCCTCAATTGCACATCAAGCTGATTGGAAGAGCCAGCATGATGAATCGTTATAATCCAATGGATGTCGAAATGAATATAACCACAGAAAACTGAAAGCATGCAGATCCAGAAAAAATGTCCGCCCGAGGCATGGCACTTGTCCGTTACAGGGTGTTGTTAGCCATCCTCGCGGCAAAATGATGCTTTTCAAGTGTAATGCCACTGTCAAACAAGAGGTCCTGAAATGACTGCCGTAAGCAATGATCAGTACAATAAAAAACAAACGGATAAAAAAAGACGTGAATATATATTTGGTCCAGTTCCGTCAAGGCGTCTTGGCCGGTCCCTGGGAGTAGATCTTGTCCCTTTCAAGACGTGCTCCTATGATTGTATATACTGTCAATTGGGACGGACTACAAACAAAACACTGGAACGAAAAGAATGGCTGCCGCTGGCAGAAATTACAGACCAGTTAAAGCAGAAACTGTATCTGAAACCAGACTATATCACTCTTTCCGGCTCGGGTGAACCGACCCTGTTTTCGAGATGCCGCGACCTGATTGGCAAAATTAAGGAAAGTACTGATGTTCCCGTGGCTGTTCTGACAAATGGTTCGCTGCTGTGGATGCCCGAAGTCCGGGAGTCTTTGCTAGAAGCTGATTTGGTCATTCCATCCCTGGATGCCGGCAGTGAACGTTTATTTCAATATGTCAATAGGCCGCACCCCGATATCTCTTTTGATAAAATGCTGGAAGGACTGAT
>JAFGQP010000160.1 GCA_016935635.1 Sedimentisphaerales bacterium | reverse complement strand
TTGAATACCGCGATGCGTTCGGTCCAGATATCAGCCGACAGAACGACCTGGATTCACGACCGCGTTGAGGCTGCGGATAAGGACTGTACGGTGCGCTGGAGTATGGTAACCCCGGCGGATGTTGAGATTCAATCCAGCGGGACGGCGCTGTTGAAAAAGGATGGGAAAACACTGTATTTTGCGGTACATGCTCTGAATGCCCCTGCGATGGATATTCCGCTTAAGACGTGGTCCACCGAGCCGAAATCCAAGCTGGATGAGCCCAATCGCGGCACCCGAATTCTGGGGTTTGAGATTCCGCTCAAGGCCGGCCAGACCATGGACTATTATGTGACTATGGCCCCGGGGCAGACGGAATTTTCGCCCGGACAGTATCAGCCCGCTCCGTGGCCGGAAAAAGAGAAATAAATACAGCCGGAACGGGGGCTCACTCTGATTTGAGGATCAGGCCCAGCAGATAATCAATGACATCCGGCATGGATTGTGTTGAGGCGGCACATTTATCGAGCCAGATGGTTCCGAATATGGCGCCGGTCAGTGTCCTGGCGGACAAAGCGGCCTGGATTGGACTTAATCCATATTGCGTGAACCAGGTGATATACAATCCCTCGTACCATCGCCAGAAGTCTGTCAGCCGGGTCTGGAGGTCCGGACTAAGCTGCTGAATCTGGACGGAAAGCCGGGTAATCAGGCGGCAATTGACCCATAGTCCGGATGTATTTTTTTCTATCAAAATCGATAGCCACTGTTTCAATTGTTCAATGGCGGACACATGGGTATGTAAGGTCGTCAGCAGGCTTTTGTATTCTCCGACAACTTCTTCCAGCATGACCTCGCACAGGTGGTCTTTGCTGCGAAAATAATGATAGAAGGCACCCTTGGTAATCCCGGTTGCACCGAGGATGTCATCCAGCGACGTGGCCGTAAAACCATGATTGCTGAACAGGCTGCGAGCTGAGTGCAGAATGCGTGTTTTTGTCTCTGTGGGATGTCTCGACATTGTCGGCTCCCGAAGGATTAAAGAATTATCTGCTTAATGCCAAAAACAGAATCGCCAGCAGAAGCACCGCCGACAAGGCGGCCAGGATGATGACCATCATTTTGTATTTGGTCAGCGCCTCTTCGGTCGTTCGCAGGGATTTTTCATTGGGCATTTCGACGGCCGCGCCATCTTCCAGTTCACCCAGTGCTTCCAGGTTGAAACGCTGTCTGGCAATCAAAGGAGGCTTTCCATCGCGGACGGCCTGAAGGTCGACAATCCCTTCCTCCATATTCTTATAGCGGTCTTTCTTGTCTTTGGCCATCATGACTTCGATGACCTCGGAAATCCCGGCCGACAAGGCTGTGTTAATGTGATCCGGAGGAATCAAAGCTTCTTTCAGGTGTTTTTTCATGACTTCCGCGGGAGCTGATGCATCAAAGGGAACTCGTCCTGTGACCATGTGATAAAGCGTCCCGCCCAGCGAGTAAATATCCGCCCGGCCGTCAATATCCATCTCGCCGCGTATCTGTTCAGGCGCGATATAATAAGGCGTGCCAAAGGCCTTGCCCTGCTCATGTTTGGCGGCTCGGACATCGGAGGTTTCACGGGCCAATCCCATATCAGCCAGCTTGACCACGCCATCCTTATTAATCATGATATTTTTGGGCTTAACGTCACGGTGGATTAGCCCTTGTGCATGAGCATGAGCCAGGGCATTGGCAACCTGAATAACGACTTCAAGAGCTTCTTTTTCTGAAAAGACCTTGCCCTTGGATAAATCATCATAAAGGGTCTTGCCTTCGACATATTCCATCACAAAATAGTACAATCCGCCGACTTCGCCGACGTCAATCGCCTGAACGATATTATTATGGTTGAGTTTGGCGGCGAGACGACCTTCTTTGTAAAACCGCTCTACATAATCCGATTTCTGGACAAACTTTTTGGGCAAGACCTTAACCGCGACTGTGCGATCCAGCGAGAGCTGTTTGGCCTTATACACCACCGCCATTGCGCCGGAACCCAGTTTGCCCAGGACTTTGTAGCCAGGGATCTGGTTGCTGCTGTCGCGACTCTCGCGGATGGAGACTTTCAGGCGTTCAGCCTGAGAGAGGGTCAGATATCGTTTTTCCAGTAAAAGCTGTTCCAGTGTGGAAGGCTTTTCGGAGGCCCTTTTTTTACGCTCATCCTGACAGGTGCGAACCTCGTCTTCGGTGCATAGCTTTTGCTCGACAGCCATTCTTCCGAACAGCGTGTCGTAGCTGGTTTGTTCATTTTGGGCCAAGTCTCAGCCTCCTGCTTTCTATAATTTTATATATGATAACATTCCTTTGGTGAAATTATCGGCCAAAAAAGCGATTTGTCAAAAAAAAACCGCCGTAAGTCCGTGCAAAGATGACATTTTGAAGCATATCCGGGTCGCCGGGTGTAACCTTGGGCAAGAGCTTCGTCCATTAGCCCGGCAGGTCCTTCGGTCAATAACTGCTTCCAGGGGGGGCAGGCCAGAGGGTTAAAATCTCGCCACATCATGTCCAGTTTCTGTGTGGCCAGGTTGCCAACCACCAGCCCGCTGCACTGCCCGCTGAAAACGTTGCCATACGGGTCAATATGTACACCTTTGGCACCGAGAATCGCCTGCGAACAGGGATTGCGGAGAAACTCTGTCCATGGACGCTGAGGGAGCAAGTCGGCCAGGCAAAATGCCGCACGTCCTGTTAATCTGCAGGGATCGTCCCTGAGTGCCTGACGGTAAACGTCCTGTTTTTCTGAATGGTTTAATCCCTGAAAGTTAACAGGATTTTGTAAATACCGCTGCCAACGGACCATGACTCGCTCGGGCCCAAGTATTTCTTCCGCTATTGTTTTGAGAAGAATGACCTTCTGAATTTCAATAAATTCCTGGTGGAATGGGTCGCAACTGATTTTCAGCTTTTCCATCCCGTGTCCGGCCAGAAAATTCAGTTTTTCACGGATATCAGGGGCCTGGTTTGCCCAGGAAGCGTTGGTTTCGACATATTCAAGACCTGTAAGGCCTGCTTTGTGAGCCTGTTTCGTGATTTCTGCTAAACGGTCGAAAACGAGAAAAGGCTCTCCGCCTGTCAGATGGACTCGGGCGTCTTTGCCCGCCAGGCGAACAAGACCTTCCCATGCACTCAAAGCGACATCGGCGGGCATTAATCCTTCCTGTTGCGGGTCGCAGCAGTAGTAACAGAATGCGCAGGCGGCGCTGCATTTATAAGTCAGCATCAGGCCGGCATATCGCCAAACCTTCAGTTTGGCCTGCTGTTTGCCAATATGCAGATTGTACTGGTTGTCTAAAATGTTCATCTTATTTATTTATGGTTCCGTGCGGGTACATAATAAAGGGAATTCATCACCACCCGAAACTATTATAAAAAATTTTTTCAAAAATTCTATTTTTTTGCACCCGCCATGGTTTTTTTCTGTGAAGTTTTTTATTGGACCTGTTCCCGAATCTTTTAATACTTTGACTACAGCTTGTGGCAGTCCGATCGAATAATCAATCATATTGTATAGGATTTTTTTCTGACATTATGGTTAAGTCAAGATAGATAATTCAAGAAAAATCGAAATCTGTTCCGATATGCTTACTGTAAACAAGGACGTTTATTGAAGTTAACCCAAGGAGTTATGTATGAGTAAGAGGGAATTAATTGATTGTATCCTCGAAATCAACCGGACAGCGAAACCGGAGTTTTTGGCACAATTTTCAAGCGAGGACCTGGACAAGTATCTGGAAAATCTGCTGGGTGTTGAAATTGAAGATTATGCTCTTTGTGCCTGATCTTTTCTCTGTCGCGGATTGACAGGTCAATCCCGCACAAATCGACAGAAAAGGCATTTACCCTGCAGGCCTATGAGCCCGTGAGGTGAATGCCTTTAGTATTTGTAAAATAAGGGGGATCAGCGTGATATTCATGGCATAAAAAAAGGTATCCGACACAATATCGGATACCTTTTGTCGTTGATGGAAACAAGAGGTTATTGCGGATTTTCCGTCGGCTGGGCAGGAGCTTGTTCGGTTCCATTTTCGGCAGGTTGTTCCTCGGCTGCATTCAGGGCGTTTTCAAGCTCTTCAGTGGATACGGCCGGGGCTGGAAGCTGGGTAATGGCGTTGAGTTTGAATTCCAGAAGGACACCCTGCTGGCTGGCGGGGGTTTCAAAGACGAAATCCACCCATACGGTTCGATCTTTTCGGGCTTCTTTATTGGTATAGGTCATCGTGTCCGAAAGGCTTTTCTTGACCAGTTTGCCTTTTTCAAGAATCCCGATGGGCCAGATGGCTTTTCCGGAACCGCGGAGATTGCCGGCCTTATCCGAGGTCTTGGTAATCATCCGGACCTGGGACATGGTGAAAACTATATTCCCGTCCGGGGGCTGTTTGGCACCGCCATCAGGAATATCCCGAAATGCCAGGATGGCTCGCACCACGGTTACATTTCCCACATCGGGGATATCCATCGTGCGTACCGGCTTTTTGGAGGCTGCCGGAACGGATAAGGCTTTACGGGAGCTGACCGTCCAGATGCCGTCTTTGACGCCATGTCGGTTCAGATGGTTCCGATTGACGAAATCCGCACAAAGCACACCAAAACTCTTGCTGGAACTGAGTGATCCTCTGCTGAACAGGCTGAAAATGGAGCTGACTATCCCGTCCGGATTGAGTAATACCGTTTTGGGGTTGTTCAGAGAAATCGGCGATCCGGCGGGAAAGCGATTATAGGCCCATCCCCCGGAAACCGGAAGCATTCCGAAGGCTACCAGCAGGTGGCCGGACAGAATCAGGCCCGTCACCAGACCCAGGATCACATTGACCGTGATTTTGGGGGTACTTCCGAAATCAATATTGGCTCCTACCAGCAGGTCGGCCAGTGCCCGAACCGCGGCAAATCCCAGCACGAATGCCAGAATAAAACAGCCGGCATGAGCCCAGGGACCGCCATAACCGCGCGATACGAACAGGTCGGCCAGCAACTCATAATAGTTAAAGGCAATGATGGAGCCGAAGATGGCTGCCATGAAGGTTGAAAATGCGGTCATGACGGAGCACTTCAGATAAAAGTGTGCCACGGTCAGGATGGTTATGAGCAGTATCAGTATTATGGCTATCACAGTCTTACTCCTGAATTATCCATTTTTCGATGAAAAATTGCGAATGACTTCATTGATGGAAGTAACCCCGATAGTTACCTTTTTGATGGATTGCTCCTGCATGTAGAGCATCCCGGCTTTGCGGAAAGCCGCGCCGATTTCCTGGATGGTATTTGCGGTTCGGATAATCTGCCGCAGCTCGTCGGTGATTCGGATGGTTTCAAACAGGCCGGTACGTCCATAGAAACCTGTGCCCTGGCATTTTTCGCAGATAATGGGTTTGCCGTGTTTATCATATTCGATCTCACCGGGCCGATAGAACATATCCACCTCATCAGAGGGAATATTGAATTTCTTGAACAGGGCCTGGTTGGGTTTATAGGCCTGCCTGCAGTCAGGGCAGAGGATTCGCACCAGCCGCTGGTTAATAATGGCCTCAAGAGCGTCGGCCACGGCGTTTTTGTCGCCGACGAGCTTCATGAACTTATCCATGGTCTCGATGACACTGGTGGCCTGCAGGGCGGCATAAATGATTTTCCCGTCTTTGGCAGCTCCTGCACAGCATAGTTTGGCGCTCATCTCTTCTTCGGTATCGGCCACCCCCACGATATCCGGTCCGCGTCGCAGGACCGACTGGAGTTTGCGGGAAAAGGTCGTTGTGCCGGTGTCACTGAGGGTGTATTCGTTCTGGGTGATATTCGACAGGTCGGCTGCTTTCTTGCGTTCGAGGGTAACGATATTGTTCAGGAACGGGTCGTGGTTGCCCAGCAGGGCGTACAGCGTGCTGGTCACACCGCTTTTGGCGGGGCCGGAAACCAAAACCAGGCCCTGCTTGATTTCCCGCAATGAACGGATCGATTCGAATTGATTTTCATTTAATCCCAGTTCGGTCAGCTTGCGTGCGGTGTAATCTTCCTGCTTGATGATCTTCACCTGTTCACCGGCTGTGGAGCCGGCGGTCTGGACCTCCCATGCGGTTTTCTTTTTCCAGTCGTTGTCCTTAAGAATTGAAAAAGTACCCTGCTGAGGCTTGCGTTTTTCGTCCAGTTCCAGGTCGGCCATCTGCTTGAGATAGCGTACGAAAAGGTCGATTTCTTCCTTGGGCCGTTCGCTCTGACGGCTGGTTACACCGTCGATTTCATAGATAATGGCATAGTTGTCTTTTTGCGGAGTCAGGATGATTTGGGCGACACGCCGCCAGATGGCATCATCAAAGATTTCGCAGACCAGCTGATAGGCTTCACATTCCGGGCTTTTAGGGTCCGGCAGGGGGACTTCATTCTTATTGGCAGTCACAAAGGACAAGCCGCGGCTGGCCTTCTGGAGTTTTTTAGTGGGATTAACAAAAATGTTGCGAATGTGATCGGCTGTCAGGACCTTTTCAAATTCAGCGACGCGTGCGTTGCGATGTGTCACATAGGCAATGGCGACTGCGCCGACCAGAATGACATAAATCAAAAAGCCAATCCAGAAGACCGGAATAAGCAGCCAAACCCATAACGACACTGCTCCGGTGATCGTCATGGTTCCTGTCCAGACCCGCTTATCGGTCCGTACCGCCTGGCTGTCCATGTAAATCCAGTTAACCAGAGGCATCCACGCCAGGAAGAGAACCATCATAATAAGCAGCTTGTAAAGCGCGACATAGCCGCCGAATTCCACCGCCGACAAAACACTTGTTTGCATACCTGTTTCCTGATTTGGGGTTATATCGTTTAATTTCGACAGTCAAAACTTTGTCGAAGGCATATTGACTCGATTACAGAATTCCGCTGGAAGTTGTTCGGATTCCCTTCATTGCCATCTTCAGTTCTTCGACGTTGGGGGCGTAATCCATCGCAACCTTCAAATCAATATATTCTTCTTCCACCAGTCTGCAGAGGCTGGAAGTGTAATCAATCATACCTTCGCCGACGCCGGCGCGAATGGCCGTGGGAATATCCGATTCCCGTTCGTCGCTGATGAGTTTGCGAACGATGGGAGTGCGGATCAGCACTTCGACGGCAGGCACACGGGTGACATCCGGCCGGATGCCCGGCAGAAGCTGCTGGCTGATAATGGCACGAATGGTCAGTGCAAACGTGGATCGGGCCAGTTCGCGTTCTTCCTGCGGGAACAAATCGAGAATACGCTGGATGGTCTGGGCGGCGTTGTTGGCGTGCAGCGTGCCGAACACGAGGTGGCCGGTTTCCGCGGCGCGCATGGCGGCGGTCAGCGTTTCCCGGTCACGCATTTCGCCGATCAACACGATATCGGGGTCCTGGCGCATCAGGCTGCGAAGGGCGTCTTCGTAGTTTGTTGCATCAATCCCGATTTCGCGCTGTGAAACAATGGATTTCTGGTCCACGTGTAAAAATTCAAGCGGGTCCTCAATGGTCACGATATGGGCGGCACGGTTGCGATTAATATAATCGATCATGGATGCAATGGTTGTGCTTTTGCCGGAGCCGGTGGGACCGACCACCAGCACCAGTCCATCGTGGGTTCCTTCGGAGATTTTTTCAATGACCGGCGGCAGGTGCAGTTTTTCAAAAGGGGGAATTTTACTGCTGATGCGCCGGGCTGACATGCTGACAAAATTGCGCTGCCGGAAGGCATTGATACGAAAACGGTCGCTGGGTCCGACCTGGTAAGCAAAGTCCAGTGCCCCGTTTTCCATGAAAAATTGTTTCTGTTTGGGGCTCATGATCTCAAAAACCAGCTCTTCAATACGCTGTTCGGTCATGATTTCAGCTGTGGTTTTCTTGAGTTTGCTGCTGATTCGCATAATCGGGGGCATCCCGACTTTGAGGTGAAGGTCGCTTGCTTCAGCCTTGATGGCGCCCTTGAAAAATTTGTCTATTTCCGGTACCTTGTCCATGTGGACATGGCTGTCTATTGGTTGACCTGTAGTCATAAAAGACTCCTGCACATACCTGCAATAAAATCCCAAAATAATAAGCGACCTCGAATGCCCAAATATGGCTATTAAAGGTCTGGTTAAATGAATAACTAATTATACAATAAGGACTTGTTTTCGTCAACCGCTATCCATTTAGTCCCCAGTAAATTTTAGGGGTCACCAGGGATTTATCGGGTCAGCAGGATAGTCAGCAGCATATAGATGGCAACACTAATCGAGTCGTTGGCGGTTGTTACCAGCGGTCCGGAACTGATGGCTGGGTCAAGGCCGATTCTGCGAAACACAAACGGCAGCAGAAGGCCCAATGTGGTGGAGACCATGATTGCTGAAAACATTGCAGAACCCAGGGCGATGGCGATTTGTTTCTGTTGTCTGGAATGAGGCGGGGAGGTGCTGGCCGGATCGGCTTGTGCTGCATTAGCGGCAGCCTGAATCTCCTGATCCAGCTGCGGGGAGATGATTTTAGGTAAATAAGCACAGATCAGCCCGCCAATAATCCCGCAGCAGACCGCAACCAGAAGGGCGACGCGAACTTCGCGGAGAAAAACCTGACCAATTCGCAGGGCGGCCAAGTCACCCGTGGCAAGTCCGCAGACCACAATTGCGGATGTCTGAAGTCCGGCATTGCCGCTGATAGCCCCAATCATGGGGGCAAAAAGAAAGGCCAT
>JAFGQP010000159.1 GCA_016935635.1 Sedimentisphaerales bacterium | reverse complement strand
TCGCTGGCTGCGGTGCAGAAACAAATTCTGCACCAGGCGTTATCCATTGTCCGGCCCGGCGGGTATGTGCTGTATTCAACATGCAGTATTCTGGCCGAGGAGAACCAGATGCTGGTGCGGAGTGTGCTCAATGAGCGTCAGGATGGGCATTTGGTGAAAGAAAACGTGATTGTGCCGCAAGTAACATCTGTTGATAAAATTGATCACGACGGCGGATACGCGGTATCAGTATTGAAAACGTGATTTTCGCAACGAGTTTCCACAGGTTATCCACAATCGTGATTTGCATTGTTAATAGTGTGTTAAAAACAAATTTTTTTCGCTCGTAAGTGCTGGTTATTGCAATGCCTTTTCGGTGTGGAAAAGAATCTGTTAAAATCCCTGTTGAAACCTTGATTGAACACGTCTATGATTTGCCCATTGCTGATGACTACAGGAGGACCTGTATCGATGAGTAACTGCTTTGTTAAACAACACTAAACCCTTGGAGTAAACGATGCAGATTTCGTTCACGGAAGAAACTAAAGCGATTTATGAACATATTGCCCAATCCGTTGGTGAGGCAAAATATAAAATCTGGTTTAAGAGCAGCTCGCGTTTTACGCTGACCGAACAGGGTCTGGATATTGCTGTTCCCAACAGTTTTATTGCGAGCTGGATTGAAAATCATTTTGCCAAAGCCATTCGCGATGCGATGAAAGCGGTAACGGGGTCCGAAGGTCCGGTGCAGTTTTCGATTGATTCGACGCTGGTGCCTGCGCCGCGCAAGGCGCCTGCGGCGAAGACTCGTCCCATCGTGACGATTGAAGGTGTGACCCAGCAGTCCGAGTTTGTTCCTCCGCTGAAACTGACATTAGATACATTTGTTGTCGGCGATAAAAATCAACTGGCGTTTAATGCGGCCAAAACGGTGGTTCGTGAGGAGAAAAGTCCGTTTAATCCCCTGTTTTATCATGGCGGGTATGGCGTCGGCAAGACGCACCTGCTGCAGGGGATTTGCAATGAATATGCCCGCAGCCGGCCGGGGGCCAAGTGGATGTATGTGTCGGCGGAGGATTTTGCCAATCAATATGTGCTGGCGCTGAAGACGCAGAAGCTCGAACAATTCCGCACGCGATTCCGCAACCTGGACCTGCTGGCGATTGATGACATTCATTTTCTGGCCAACAAGATGGGGATGCAGGAGGAATTTCTGCATACGTTTAACAGTATCGATTTGGCGGGCAAGCAGATTGTGCTGGCCTCCGATGCGCACCCCAAACAGATTGGTCAGCTTTGCGATAAGCTGGTCAGCCGGTTTGTATCGGGGATGGTGGTGCGGATGGATTCGCCGGACTTTGAGACGCGATGCGAAATCTGCCGGCGGAAGGCGGCGTCGATGAAGCAGAAACTCAGTGAGGAGGTGATCGAGCTTCTGGCCGACCAGGTGACAACCAGCGTGCGCGAACTGGAGGGGGCACTGCTCAAGCTGATTGCATTCGGGTCGGTGTGCGGGCAGAAGATTACGCCGGCGGCAGCGCGGGAGCTGTTGTCGGAACATATTATACGTAATGACCCGGTGGTGCACAGTTCGGATATCACTTCGGCGGTGGCGGCGTATTTCGGCGTCAGCTCCAACGAGATTCATTCAAGCAAGAAGGACCGTTCCATCAGCCTGGCCCGTGCATTCTGCATGTTTCTGACGCGGCGGCTGACCAAGATGTCGTTTCCGGAAATCGGCAAAACACTGGGGGACAAGAATCACGCCACGGTAATTCTGGCCTGCCGCAAAATCGAACAATCCATCGAGACCAATCAGCGCCTGCAATGGAAGACCGAGGCGGGCTTCCGCAATGCCCCGGCCAAGGATGTCCTGCAGGAATTGCTCGAATCCATTCAGTAAAACCATTTGCGGCGGCGTCCAAAGATTGCTATGATGGCTATAGCATGAAAGGACTTCGCGATGGAAAAAATGCGTTTTATTTTCAGTGTGATGCTAGCGGCGGCGGCGGCGGTGGCGGCACAGGCGGGCACGGTGCGACCTGTCGATAACGGGCAGGCACTGGTTAATCCCGGGATGGGGTGGACACTGCATTTCTATTCCAATATCATTCAAAATTACGGCTCGCGGCTGGAACCGGCGGATACGCTGGACGACTGGCCGGGATTGTCGGTCATTTATCTGCGGGTGCCGTGGTCGTTTCTGGAGCCGCGGGAAGGACAATTCAACTGGAGCCTGTTTGATACCCCGGCTCAGAAATGGATTGATTGCGGCAAGCAGATTGCCATCCGCGTGACCTGTTCGGAAAGCTGGATGCGGTATGCCACGCCCAAATGGGTGCAGGAGGCCGGGGCCAAGGGGGTGGATTTTGAATTCGGCAAAGGCGTCAGGGACGGCGGGCCGCAGTGGGAGCCGGATTTTGCCGACCCGGTGTTTCTGAGCAAGCTGGAGGCGTTTCTGGCGGCGATGGCGGCCCGGTATGACGGCAATCCGAATGTGGCGTTTATTGATATCGGGTCATTCGGGATGTGGGGCGAGGGGCACACCGGCAACAGCACGAAACTGTCGGAGGAAGCGACCCTGAAGATTGTCAAACAGCATATCGACCTGCATCGGAAATATTTTCCCCGGACGCAACTGTGCATCAGCGATGATGTGGCCGGGCATGACAAGCCGGGCAGGCATTTTCCGGTTACAGATTATGCCCTATCGCAGGGGGTGACGCTGCGGGATGACAGTATCCTCGTGCAGCCGCCGCCGCGGTCGTGGTATCATGCGGACATGGCTCAGGCGTTCTGGCCGACGATGCCGGTGATTCTGGAGCATGAGCATTACGGGTCATCCAAGGCACGCGGTGCGTGGGATGGGAAGCTGCTGATTCAGGCGGTGGAGGACTATCACGCCAGTTATATGTCGATTCACTGGTGGCCGCGGGAGATGCTGGAGGACAACCGCGACACAGTCCATCAGATCAATCAGCGGTTGGGGTATCGGCTCTTGCCGGAGGAAATCTCATGGCCGGATGAGGTCGCCATCGGGAAACCTTTCGAAGTGTCGATGCGATGGTTGAATACGGGAGCGGCGCCCTGCTATGGCGGCGGGTATGCGGCGCTGACGTTCAAGGATGAGAAAGGCGGGGTTGTGTCGGTGCATGTGGATGAGTCGTTTAATGTGCGGGAGCTCAAACCGGCGGAGAAAGGCAAGGCCGTCGGGCAGGACCGGACGATGCAGGCAGTGATCGCGATGGCACATCAGGACCCGATGGGCACTTTTGCTCCGGCGGTCAAACCGGGAACGATGGATGTGTTTATTTCGGTCGGTAAGCGGGATGGGACGTCGGTGATTGCTCTGCCGCTGGGAGAACAGGATGGACATCGGCGTTACAAAATCGGGTCGATGCGCGTCATACAATAGGCAAGATTAATTATTTCAGGATAAACGGAGTGGATTATGAGACAAAGAACAGGATTTTGGACGGCGGCGGTTATGGTATTGACATTATCCCAATTACTGGCGGCTGAGGGAATGAGCGTTATCCCGCAGCCGGTATCGATGCAGGTCAATCGAGGGCAGTTTACGCTGTCGGCGGATACGGTGATTGTTGCCGATGCAGAACTGCAGGACAAGGCAGGACAGTTGGCGGAGGCTCTGCGGCCGGCAACGGGATTTCCATTCAAGATTCAATCAGCTGCGGCAGGCAATGCGATTCGTCTGACGCTGGATGCGTCGCTGGAACGGCTGGGCAAGGAAGGCTATCGGCTGACGGTCAAACCCGACGGGATTGCCATCGATGCGCCGGACAAGGCCGGGGTGTTTTACGGCATTCAGACCCTGCGGCAGCTTCTGCCGGAGGCGATTTATGCGGCGGACAAGCAAAGCGGGATTGCGTGGACGGTGACGAGTGTGGAGATCGAGGACTATCCGCGGTTTCAATGGCGCGGGATGCATCTGGATGTGGCACGGTATTTTATGCCGGCGGAGTTTGTCAAGAAATACATCGACCTGCTGGCAATGCACAAGATGAATACGTTTCACTGGCATCTGACCGAAGACCAGGGCTGGCGGATTGAAATCAGGAAATACCCGAAGCTGACGGAAATCGGAGCCTGGCGGGATGAGACGATTGTCGGCCATGCCGGACGCGGCGGGAATCAGTATGACGGGGTTCGTCACGGCGGCTTTTATACGCAGCAGCAGGTGCGGGAGATTGTCGCGTATGCCAAACAGCGGCATGTCAATATCGTTCCGGAAATTGAGATGCCCGGACATTCCCAGGCGGCGATTGCAGCTTACCCGGAACTGGGCTGCACGGACAAACCGCTGAAGGTCATGACGACCTGGGGCGTGAATGAAAATGTCTTTAATGTCAATGAAGTGACGTTTACGTTTCTGCAGGATGTCCTGCTGGAAGTGATGGAGTTGTTTGATTCGCCGTTTATCCATATCGGCGGCGATGAGGTGCCCAAGAAGCAGTGGAAGGAAAATGCCTACGCCCAGGCCAAGATCAAAGAGCTGGGGCTCAAAAACGAGGAAGAACTGCAAAGCTGGTTTATCAAGCGCATCGATACGTTTGTCACGCAGCACGGCCGGCGGATTATCGGATGGGATGAAATCCTCGAAGGCGGACTGGCGCCGGGGGCGACGGTGATGAGCTGGCGCGGTGAGGCCGGAGGGATTGCGGCGGCCAGGGCGGGGCATGATGTGGTGATGGCATCGAATGGCCATTTGTACTTTGACTATTACCAGGCGGATCCCAAAACTGAACCACTGGCCATCGGCGGATTTCTGCCGCTGGAAAAAGTGTACAGCTATGACCCCATCCCGGCGGTGCTGAACAGCCAACAGGCAAAACATATTCTGGGTGCTCAGGGACAGCTCTGGGCGGAATATATCCCCAATCCCAAACATGCCGAGTATATGGCCTTTCCGCGTGCATCGGCACTGGCGGAGGTGGTGTGGTCGCCCAAGCAGACTCGCAATTACGACCAATTCATTGAGCGGATGATGACGCATGCCCAGCGGCTGAGCCGGCTGGATGTCAATTACTGTCCGCTGGAGAAGACGGGGCTGCTGCGGCCGCAGATTCGCCGCGACAAGCTCGGACAGGTCAGCATTGCATGTCATCCATCCTCGACGGAGGTGTTTTATACCCTTGACGGCAGCACGCCGACTGAAACATCGCAGCGGTATCAGCAGGCATTTGATTATCCGCAGGGCGGCACGGTGCGGGCGGCTGCGGTATGGAAAGGCCGGAGCGGGCCGGTCAGTGAAGCGGTCTTTGGCCCCAGCAAGCGGGGCTGGACGATATTGGCATTCAGCAGCCATCAGGCCGGGGAAGAGGCTGTCAATGCGATTGATGATAATCCCGAAACCCTGTGGCACACGGCATACGGAGACACTACGCCCTCGCATCCGCATACGCTGGATATCGACCTGGGCAAAACCTGTACGCTCAAGGGGGCGACTTATAC
>JAFGQP010000158.1 GCA_016935635.1 Sedimentisphaerales bacterium | reverse complement strand
CTCCTGAATTCCGACAGGGCGGGAATGTCGCCCGTGCCGGGGGATTATGCCTTCGAACATTTGTGGGGACGTTTATCGGAAGCGGTGAATGGGATTTTATTCAAGACAACCTTTCAGGATATGGTTGACCGGGAAATTCAATGTCAGTCGATGTATGTCGAAAATTATGTGATATAGAACAAGCCCGAAAATTTTTTAACTATATATCCTACTATAGTAATAGGAAAATAAGAGAATAATAAAATGAATCATTATGATGTTAATCCAGATATCGTTCTTGAGCAATTGAAGCGGCAGTTCGATGGGCAAAAGCCGGAGGTGATTCTGGCGGATGTTCTGGCTCGTTTCAAAGGCCGGATTACATTTGCCACCAGCTTTGGGGCTGAAGATCAGGTTCTGACAGATATGGCGGTCAAGACAGACCCATCGGTCAGCATCTTTACCATCGATACAGGCCGGCTGCCGGAAGAGACGTTTGAGATTATGAGCCGGTCCCAAGCTCATTACGGGATTCAGATTGACCAATACAGCCCTGACTATCGTGAAGTGGAAGCGATGGTCAATACGTTTGGACCGAATCTGTTTTATGATGGGATTGAACAGCGCAAGCAATGCTGCCAGGTGCGCAAGGTGTCGGTGCTTCGCCGAGTGCTGTTGGGGCACACGGCATGGATTTGCGGTCTGCGAAAGGAACAGTCCATCACGCGACAGGGCATCGAGATGGTACAGTGGGATGAGCAATTCGGTTTGTTCAAGATTTGCCCGCTGGCGGAATGGTCCGAGCAGCAGGTCTGGGATTACATCCGCCGGCATCAGGTTCCCTATCATTCCCTGCATGACAAGGGCTATCCGAGCATCGGTTGTGGGCCGTGTACGCGGGCGGTCGAGCCGGGACAGGACATTCGTTCAGGCCGGTGGTGGTGGGAAGAGCCGGAACATAAAGAATGCGGATTGCACTGGGCGACAACCACGGCCCATTGAAAATACCCAACGGGTATGATTATTCCGCAAGCAAAAGAAGCACGTGGTTGAAGCTGCTGTACATAGCCGCGACGAAACGGAAAATTTCAAGCAGGATCAGTATATGAGTCAATTGGATGCATTAGAATCACAGAGTGTTTATATTTTACGGGAAGCGTATCGGTCGTTCAAGCAGCTTGTCATGCTGTGGTCGATCGGCAAGGACAGCACCGTCCTGCTGTGGCTGGCGCGAAAGGCATTTTTTGGTCATGTTCCGATTCCGCTGCTGCATATTGATACGCATTATAAGATTCCGGAGATGATTGCCTACCGGGACCGGTTTGCGCGGGAATGGAATCTGACGATGCTGGTTGGCAGAAATGCTGAGGCGCTGCAGGCGGGGCAGACGTTTCCGAGCGGGCGGTGCAATCGGCTGCAATGCTGCGCGGCATTGAAAAGCGAGGCCCTGAAGCATACCCTCAGCGGCGAATGGCCGCGATGGATATTGAACCATCGCACGGGCACATACGAGGTTCAGCCGCAGCCGGAGGCGTTTACCGGCGTGATTGTGGGGGCGCGTGCCGACGAGGAAGGCAGCCGCAGCAAGGAACGGTATTTTTCGCCGCGCGACAAGCACAGCGAATGGGATATCGCTGAGCAGCCGCCGGAACTGTGGAATCAATTTAATACGGATTTTGCGCCTGGGACGCACGTGCGGATTCATCCGCTGCTGGACTGGACGGAGCTGAATATCTGGGAATATATCGAGCGTGAGAATATCCCGATTATCGATTTGTATTTTGACCAGGGGCAGGGCACACGGTATCGGTCGCTGGGTTGCGCGCCCTGTACGGGACCGGTGGTTTCTTCGGCCCGGACGGTTGCCGAGATTATCGAGGAACTCAAAAGCGGCAAGTTTGCCAATATTGCCGAGCGGTCGGGGCGTCAGCAGGATGCCGAAGACGGCGGCGGGCTGGAGACGCTGCGGCGGGATGGTTATATGTAACAGCGGAGTTTGATTTGCATCCATTTAAAGAATCAGGTGAAATCAAAATCATTTTGGAGTTGTATCATAATGACGACTGCGACTAAAACAATACCATTCAATACTTATCGAGCGGAGAAAACAGCTTTGCTTGAAAAGATGAATATTGTGATTATCGGCCATGTGGATCACGGCAAGAGTACGCTGGTCGGGCGGCTGCTGGCCGATACGGACTCGCTGCCGCAGGGCAAGCTGGCGGAGGTCAAGGCCCGCTGTGAACGCAACGCCAGGCCATTTGAATACGCTTTCCTGCTGGATGCATTAAAAGATGAGCAGGCTCAGGGGATTACGATTGATTCGGCGCGGTGTTTTTTCCGTTCTTCACGGCGGGAATATATTTTGATTGATGCGCCGGGGCATGTGGAGTTTCTCAAAAACATGATCAGCGGGGCGGCCCGCGCGGAAGCGGCGGTGCTGGTGATTGACGCCAAAGAAGGCATACAGGAAAACTCGCGCCGGCATGGGTATCTATTGGGGATGCTGGGTATTCGTCAGGCGGCGGTCTGCGTTAACAAGCTGGACCTGGTGAATTATTCACGCCAGACCTTTGAGGCAATCCGGGATGAGTTTTCGGCGTTTCTGCGGCAAACGGGTATCGAGCCGCGATTCTTTATCCCCATCAGTGCCCGGGATGGACACAATATTGCCGGACGGCTGGACAAGACCGACTGGTATAAGGGGCCGACGGTGCTGGAGGCCCTGGATTGCTTTGAGAAAGAGCCGGCGGCAGTGGACAAGCCGCTGCGTTTTCCGGTGCAGGATATTTACAAGTTTACCGAGCAGGGGGATGACCGTCGCATTGCGGCTGGGCGCATCGAAACCGGCAGCGTCACAACCGGCGATGACGTGGTCTTTCTGCCATCGGGAAAAAGGGCGCGCATCGCCAGTATTGAGGCGTTTAATGCACCCCGCGCTGAGTCTGCTGGGGCGGGCCGCAGTACCGGCGTTACGCTGGATCGGCAGCTTTATATTCAGCCGGGCGAGGTGATGTGCCGGGCGGGGCAGGAGACGGCGCAGGTGGCAACCCATCTGCGGGTTAACCTGTTCTGGCTGGGACGGGAGCCGATGATTTTCAATAAACGTTATCTGCTCAAGCTGGGGACGGCCAAAGTGCCCGTCTGGCTGCGGCGGATTCATACGGTGCTGGATGCGTCGGAACTGACGACGGAGAAAAACCGCAGTCATATCGAGCGGCATGATGTGGCCGAATGCGTCCTGGAGACGCTCAAGCCGGTGGCGTTTGATTTATCTTCGGCGATTGCCCAGACGGGGCGGTTTGTGATTATCGACCAGTATCGGATTTGCGGCGGCGGGATTATTCTGGAGGGACAGCGGGAGTCGCAAACGCTGGTGGCCGAGCATGTGGCCCAGCGGGAACGCAACTGGCGGCGGAGCCGGATTACGCCGGCACTTCGGGCGGCGCGGTTGGGTCAGAAATCCACGCTGGTGGTGGTGACCGGGCCTGCCGACCAGAGCGGGGAAAATCTGGCCAGGCATCTGGAAGAAACTCTTTTTAATGATGGGCGGCAGGTGTATTATCTGGGTATTAATAACAGTCTGCTGGGTATTGACAGCGATTTGAGCCGGTCGGGTCTGCGGGATGAGTTTCTGCGGCGGCTGGGTGAGGTGTCGCATCTGTTTACGGATGCGGGCCTGATTCTGATTACCACCGTCAGCGATTTGGATCCATACGAATTGAAGTTGATTAAGACGCTTAATTCGCCGGGGGATTGCCTGGTGGTCCGCATCGGGGCGCAAACCGATGCGGAAATTGATGCGGATTTGCGGCTGCCTGCTGATTTGCCCGCCAGCGAGGGGGCCAAAGACGTTGCCAAATACCTGGCACAGCAGCATTATTTACCGGAGTATTATCTGTGAGCTGCACAAGCGTATTATTAACAGGCACGGCGATTGGGCCGCAGCGTTTGCTGGGAACCTATCCGCAGCGCCAGGAGGGACAATGGATGCAGCGAATTCCCCTATTCGGCGGCCGCATCGAACCGCATCAGTTCAAAGCCATCGCGGCTATTGCCCGCCGGTTTTCACCGGGCACGCCTTTGCACCTGACGACCCGGCAGGATATTGAGCTGCATGATATTTCGGAACTGGATGTCGGGGCAGTGTATCAGCAGTTGAGTCTGGCCGGGATGGCCACGTTTGGTGCCTGCGGAGACTGCGTGCGGAACATGACCATTGGGACGGGATGTGAATTTATTCCGGGTGGGGTGGACATCTGGCCGCTGGCGAAACTGGTGCGGGATACATTGTTCAACAGCCCGGCACTGTTTGCTCTGCCGCGAAAATTCAAGCTGAGCTTTTGCGGGTGCGGTCAGGGCTGCTGCCGTCCATTTGTGAACGATCTTGGGTTGATCCGTAATCCGGATGGAACATTTCGGGCCATCGGTGCCGGTTCGCTGGGGGCGCGACCGGAGACGGGAATCGAATTGTATCCGGCTTTGTCGACACAGGAAGTGGTGTGGCTGGCGGCGGGGGCGATGGATTTGTTTGCCGCTCTGGGCGACCGGGACAATCGTCGCAAGGCACGCCTTCGGCATGTGCGTCAGCGGCTGGGGGATGAGGCGTTTCGGGAGGAGCTTGACCGTCGTTTTGAGGCGGCGCGTCACAGGCTTGCTGTGCCGGAGTTGACGCTGGCTGGGTCAAAAGGACAGCATTTATACCGGACGGTTTTGCAGTTTGTCACGGGCGAAATATCAGCGGACGAAGCCGAACGGCTGGCGGAGTTTTGCAGGGATAAAGCGATTGTGATTCGCATTAATCTGACACATGGAATTGAGCTGTATAGCCGTGAGCCGATTACGCTGCCGGCGGAACTGGTTCGTTATGAGAATCTGCCGTGTGTTGTGGCCTGTCCGGGCAATGATACCTGTACCAACGGCTTGACGGCCTGTCGGAAGCTGGCGGCGGAACTGGCGACAAAATTGACCGGGCCATCGTGGCAGGGCAAGACCATCGCGATATCGGGATGTCCCAATCATTGTGCCCAGAGTGCCGTGGCGGATATTGGATTATGCGGATGCGTCAAGACCATCGACGGCATACGTCAGGAAGCCTATCAGATTTACCGGGGCGGCGGCAATGGCAGGACACGTCGGCTGGCGACGGCGCAGGAGACCGTATCGGCAGAGCAGGTCGCAGCACGGCTGATGTCGCAATCGCAGTGATTACCAGCGGTCGGTGTGGAGTTTGTGGTATTTGAGTTTGTCTTTGGCGACCGGGCGAAGTTTCTGGTCGGGCTGGCCTATGGCGACCATGGATAAAACACGGATGGGGTCGGGAATTCCCAGAATCTGGCGGACGCGTGCTTCGCTGTCGGTTCCGTCGGCAGTCTGGCGAAGGCGAATCTGCACCCAGCAGCTTCCCAGCCCCAGGCTGTGAGCGGCCAGATGGGTGATGATCGAGGCGATGGAGCCATCCTCAATCCAGACATCACAGACGTCCGGGTCTGCGCAGATGACTATCGCCAGGGCGGCGTTTTTGATGAATTCGGCGCCGTGCTGTTTGGCGCTGGATAATTGTTCCAGCAGGATTTTATCCTGAACGAAGATAAACTCCCAGGGGTCCAATCCCCGCGATGAAGGACTGCGCAGGACGGCTTCTTTGAGCTGTTCGAGCTGTTCAGATGAAATGGGAGTGGATTTGTATTTGCGAATACTGCGTCGGGTGCGTAACAAGTCCAGCATAAATTAATCCACGTGAATGACGCCCTGCTTGCGATCTGAGCTCAGGGCTGCGGTTTTGATAAAATCGTAGGCACTTTTGGGATTTGCGATTTTTTCGAATGTAAACTCCGGCGTGCTCTGGTCTTTGGTCATCAGTGTCAGCGTACCGATGTTGAGGATGCAATCCAGCAGCGAGCGATGGAGTTTGATATCGACGATGCGAAACATGTCGAGGTTATCGATTTTACGGTTGAAGATGCCGCGAACCCATTCGATCCGGTCGGCGGAGATTTCATAACGGATGCTTTTGATACGGGCGATTTTGTAAGCGACAGATAGAACGACGATAAAGATGATGCCCATGCCGGCCAGGCGGATGATCTGTTCGGCGCGTAGGAGCATGTCTTCAGTGGCGTTGGGAATCTGCTTGAGCAGGCCGGTCAGCGGCCAGATGAGCAGAACCATACCGAGTGTAAAAAACATTACTGCCGACAATAGCGTTCCTGTTATCCCCCACAAAGACGGAACTGCCATAATTTTGTCCGGATCTTTGGTCTCGGTGTTTTCCGGCTGCTCGGGACGCGGCGGCAGTTTCCGGCGGGCATGGTTGGAGACCGGAAGGCCTTTGTCGTCTTCCAGAAACTCCTTGCAGAAGCGGCATTTAATCGCCTCGGCATTGATTCGCTCGCCGCAAAACGGACATTTTTTGGTTTGTTCTATCGCCATCTAAGTTCTATTTTCATTCCTGTCATTCTGTAGTTATTTCGGCAAATTCTGTATTGTTGCTGTAAAATACACGAAATTGGCAGGTTATGGCAAGAATTATGATTCCAGAAATCCTTTTTTCCCAGTCGAAGCTTCTGATATAATACAGGGTTTATAATAGGATAAAAATACTCTTGAAAGAATCGATATGGCATTACCAACCGTAGCAATTGTAGGCCGGCCTAATGTCGGCAAAAGCAGCCT
>JAFGQP010000157.1 GCA_016935635.1 Sedimentisphaerales bacterium | reverse complement strand
GCACCCAGACCCACCAAAACCATGGTTGCAGGTTCGGGAACGATCTGGACGTTATCGACTACCGGCCATTCCGAAGCGCTGTTAAAACGAAGGAAGAGTTCGTCTCCCGCGTTGGCGCTGGAAAGATCCAGATCGGCTATAACGGAGAATATCTCACCGTTAATATCCAGTGCGGTATGCTCAAACGATGCTGAGTCGAGCAGGGTAACACCGGCAGCAGCGTAGATATCGGTTCCGTCAGCTCCGACAAACGAGCCGTCGCTGGCAAAAACAGAGACGGTCACTTTATCAAAGCGCCCTGCGCCTGTATCATCGGGATGACCCCAATCGAAGCCAATCTTAACCGACGCCTCACCGGCTGCGGTTCCGATGCTCTGATAAAGGTAAGACTGGCCGGCCAAAGGATCCGTTGCGGACGTACCGTTGGCGGATAAGACAACGACATTGGTTCCATTGGGTGTGATCCATCCGGCGTTGGTCTGCCATGCACCTTCCCAAAAACCGCCGGTGTTATTGTCATACCAGCCGGTAACGTCGAGGATGTTTTCTCCGCCGCCGGTTTCAAAATCACCATTGGTGATCGACAACGCCTGTACCATGGACACCAGGCACATACACATCAGTACCAACATTACTTTTTTCATCATTTGATCCTCCACAACATTAATGTTTGATTTTGTCGCATTCACACACAATTACATACTCGGTTTATTATGCTGACTTGATTTTACTCTCCTTTCCGCAGCATCATGTTCCTGTTTTTTCAAAACAGGTTTCCGGACACCTGACAGGTTGCCCGGAAACCATAATAAATCAAATGGGTTTCGCTGCAATTATTTCTCAGGATAGATGCGGAAGCTGTCCAGCCATTCGGATGCAAACATCGCAAAGTCCGCCAGGTCCACCTGACAATTATTGTCGAAGTCATAAGCCAGGTTGTTCAGTTCGTTGTTGCAGACCCAGTCGCCTTTGACACCCAGATAATCCTGAGCAATCTGTTCGGTGGTCCGGGCATAACTGTAAATCTTCAGATTGTCGATTAGCCCGTTAAAATACGGATCCGCGGCAAACTGACTCTTGGCAATATAGTTCAATACGGGTTTAAAATCAAGCGGATCGGCCGTAACGGCGGTATTAGAGGCTTTCAGTTCGCCATTGACATACAGGCGACCCGTGTCGCCTTCCAGGGTGACGGTCAGCCAGACCCATTCGCCGGTGGCCAGAGTCGAACCGGCCGTCTGAACGATCTGCTCGCCGCTGCCGTTCTGGACGACAAAGCGCAGCGTGGTTCCAGCCGCATTGGGCGACAGGAACATATACTGGGTTGTGTCATTGCCGAAATCGAAAATACGCTGCCAGCTTGAGCCGCCGTTCCAGAAAACCCAGGCGGAAATGGTCAGATCTTCATAATCCACAATCCCTGCATCCAGCTGGGCAATCTGAGCCCATGCAGCATTGGGGTCATTGATATCACTGTTATTAAACAGCAGGCTGCTGCCGCCGATTTCCGGCACTCCGGCAGACAGCGTCGGAAGATCCGGCCCGGCATCGTCACTGAGCAGTGCCATATCTGCGCCATCGATGATATCCGGACAGAAACTGCCGCCTTCAACAACATCAATAGAATCCAGCGGATAGTCATTGATCAGACGCCTGGTCATCAGACGGCCTGCACCCTCTCCTGTTACCGCATCAATACTGGAATCCGAACCGGCCAGGTTGGTACCCACGCAATAGTAGCTTCCTTCGTCGGCCTGCACGGCCCCAAGAACCGTCAGGGTATCGGTTTGGGTTCCGGAATAGTCCGCTCCGTCGGCCAGCATAATATCCGGATTGCCGACTTTATACCACTGGTAGTCTGCAACATTCAGGGCTGTGACGGACATGACGACATTGACTGCCCCGTCGCCTTCCACGGCCGTATAAGCCGGCACAACCGGATCGACCACCGGAGTTTCAGGAGCAGTCGTAAACCGCCATACCGGTCCGGTAATCAGCTCGTAGTCGGTCGCTCCGGGAGCATCATTGGGATCATAGGCATCTATCCGCCAATAATAAGTCGTGTTGTAGGCCAGAGCGCCCGGATCATAAGACAAGGTTGTTGCAGGTTCCATTGAAAGCTTTTTATACTGCGGTTTTGAAGTCAGGTTGGGATCATTTTCAGGTCCAAAATACAGATCAATCGCAGTGATGCCGGATCCCAGAATCGTCCAGGACAAATCCGCATCAATCGGAACCAGCGTGGCACCATTAAGGGGGGCAAGATAAGCAAAACTGTCAATCATATCCACGATGAATTTATGGTCACCGTCACGGACCACGTTTATCGTGTTACTGTTGGTCGCCGACGCAGTTCCGGTTGTATAAGCCGTGCCTCCGGTATAAGATGCGGCCCCATCCAAACCGGCAGTTTCAAAGAACCAGGTCCCTGAGGTCACCGTCACATCAAAACCGTATTGGGTATCTGGATTCAGTAAAACAGGGGTATCCAGCTTGAAATAAATCCATGTTCCGGTGCCCTGCCCGGGGCCTTCTGCGAAGACGCCCGGCTCAGCTCCTGTGGTAGTGTAGGTCTCCACCTGCATCGCAAATTCGGCGGTTCCTGCTTTAGAGGGGTCCGTGACGCGAACGGTCAGAACCGCACCGGAATTATCCGTATCCGACCAGCTTGGATCTGAGGTGTAGGTGACATGCCTGAGCCAGAAGCCCTGCATGTAATACCCTTCAGACGAAGACCCTGTCATAAAGGTCTGGCCAAGGCCGGCTCTGTCATGGGCCACATAGGTCGCGGCATCCGGGCCATAGGGATCCCCTGCGACACCTTCAATATTAGTGTCATCATTAGCCGACTCACCTAAAAATGTTACATCATTCGACCCGATCGCCGGTTCGACGGTTTGAAGGGTCAACGTTGCTGCCTGAAGCGTAACCCCCAGACAACACATTACCAAAAACATCATCATTCTTCTCATTTTTGTTCTCCTCGAAATAATAACGAACTCATTAGATTTGAGATTACCGAACCATCTCTGTACGCGGCAACTCCCTCCTTTCCTTTATGACTGAATACTTATGTCTCAACATACCCGCTTCCATCACCTGCACCTCTATGCCGCAAAGATTGTTTGCTGTTCATTCGCCGCCCAGACCCTTTTCCACAACGTCTGCGGCCCGATCATAAAACTCCGTATTTATTCCATCACCAGAACCGGTTCAGCAAAAACACACCAGTCACAGGTTATAGATCGCTTATACGCCTCCGGGATATCCACATCTCCACCATCCGTGGTCACCAGGGTCAGAAAACGGTCGGAATCCCTGATTTCCACGGCGACATCCTGTAAAACACCTTTTTGCCTGACATGCCTGTTGCCATATCGGGTTTGTCCATCAATGAGTATCCAGAACCCCGCATTGCAGGGATACGGTTCCTGCAAGTCGGCAATACCAGCTCGGGATATAAACCGCGTTATTCGGTTATCCGCATAAAGAGCACGGATTGCGTCCAGATCCACCGTTACGCCAATATTGGCGTGCATAACAATACACGGACAGCCGGAGTTGCCGAAGACCTGCCCGTCAAACTGGATGGTCCCCTGCCGAATACTCGTCTTGAATATCTCCGCCTGCGGATTGGCAATCAGGTCGGTATGCGTGACTCCGCTTGTGGGCGGGCAGCCCCGGAATATATCGCCGCGGGAACTGACCACCTGTTCAGTGTCGCCGTCGGGCACAAAGACGCCGTCCACAAATACATTCTGTGACACGGGATGGAACGTATTGGGCACAGTGCAATCGATCTGCGGCATGGCCTGCATGAATCCGGAGGTTGGATCAATCCGGACCGTGGAGCGCCCCGCTTCCAGCCCGTTTCCGCCGCCGACTAAATCCGCGAGGTTAAGACCCTGGCCCCGCCAAATGAGATTCGTTTTGGAGTCAATGGCCCTGACAAATACATCCTTTTTTAAATGAATATCGCGAGCCTGCCCGACTGCATTGATTTCGCGGGCTTGCCCGCCGATGACACCGATATTCTGAACGCTGTTATTGACGCTGGCCACCGCGGTGGTTTTGCCTTTGAAGACATGCAGTTCGGTCTTGTTCAGGGTGTCGGCATACACCCCGAACTCCGTGCCCAGGTCCACGATTTTTGTATTGCGTGTGAGGACAGAAAAGCCTTTTCCGGCCTCCGAAACCCGTGCAAAAAGACGTCCATAGTTTAGACGGATTAGATCAGACGATTGAATCTGGTATTCGGCGGGGGCTTCGATCAGGACTTCGACATCGTTATCGTAGAGCAATTTGACAATCCCTCGGGTCAGGATAACGGGAGGCTGTGCCGTCAGAAGGCGTGCCCCCGGCGACAATATTGTATTGGCATTCAAGCTCTGAGCATCCACCGCATCGGTTAGTGTTGCAACTTCCATGGCAACGGGCTTGAGATAGATATAAATCAATACCATCAATAAAGCCGCACAGGAAATCAGCACAGTCATCAGCGGAGTTTTGCTGATGGTGGCGGCGCGGGCCTGCTCGATTCCGGCGGCCGGTTTCAGATCGTCTTCAATGCCGTTCTTGGGAATCTCAATGCCGGGGGCCGTCATTTCGTAGTCGGCAAATTCCTGCAATGAAAGAACACTGTCTGAGGTGCACTGATAACCATGTTCTCGAAGCAGGGGCCCGGTTTTTGAAATGGCAAAATGCAATCTGACGCAGGATACATAATATGCGGCACATTGCGGGTCGCTGACCAGGAGATGATTGAGCTGCTGTATCTCGGCCTGGGCAATCGTTCCTTCCAGGGACTTATTGACCAGTTCATGAATCAGCAATTCGGCAGTTTTATCCATCTTTACCGCTCCCATGCTTTCAGCGTCTGGGATGTGCATTCATGAAGTGTATGCTGAATCCGGGACAGCATCCTGTAGGTATCCCGTATGGATCGCCCGATTTTCTGGGAAATTTCAGGCACTTTAAAATTCTGCTCATATTTCAGCAGCATTAACTGCTTGCTCTGGCCGCCCAATTTTTCAAAACAGTGCAGCAGAGCATCAATATATGAATTTGTTTTAAGAGAATCTGTATCGGAAATCTGCCGGGATATCGCTTCAACAGCACTGCTGTCAAACCGAACGACTCCGGCCTGTTGACTTTCGTGGAATTTGTATAGGTTATATCGGGCAATTTTGATCCCCCAGGCCGCAAAATTGGTCCCGGGTTCAAATTCATCAAACTTGCGCCACATGATAATCATGGTTTCCTGCAGAATATCTTCGGCCCTGGCAAAATTCGGCAGGAATGTCAGGATAAATCCAAAAATACGGTCCTCGCTGGTCCTGAATAGATTCAGGAACTCCTCGTATTTCGACATATTCCGGCTATTTTCAGCACTACTCATCATCTCTCCTCACAGGCTTATTGGATATCCCTTCCAGGGCTGATTTTGTGCCAAAATATTTTGGATTTTGCTAATTATATCAGAAATCGGTACTGCAACACAGATTTAAATCCCTTTCAATCTGAATATGCATTCCATCCACTGCCGCGAGAATGAGATCCCGAAAGGTAACAACCTGGGCAATACCATTCGAGCGACGGGTATTTCATAGAAAACTCCGGAGCGGGATCTATTCCAGACCCGATGCTATCATTGCAAGTGAAATACTTCTAACCGCTTGCCTGTGAGACGAAGCGGGTATATAATCAAGGCCCGGGGCTGAGTGCCCCAATTGATTGCGGTCTGGATAATCGCCGGGCGGCATTAGAAAAAAGCCAAGACTAAACAAGACAGAAAGAAGCTCAACTCTCGACAGTATGGCAACCAAAAATCAACATCATCAGGCATCTTCACTGGCAGACCGCCCTGCTTTACCGCATCGAAAATCAATCCGAACCAGGCCCTGCATATTCATAATATCCTATATCTGTTATGTCGCATTCGGCGGCTTTACTCTGGCCGAGGTAACGATAACGGACACGACCGCAGCCGAGTGGGTGAATGCTCTGGACGCCTCCAGGACGCAGCTTTTGGAACAATCTTCTTCCCAGTCCGCTGATGCCATGAAAACATGGCGCCAATTGGAACGGCGCTTCCCGCTGGCCAGTGACTGGATGCTGCAGGATGGGATGGATGAACCGCTGTGGACGCATGTACCGGCCGGCGGTCAGGACGGATGGCAGCCGCAAACAGAATTGATCGGTTATAAACTGGTCAATCTGCTTACGGGAATCAATCCAGAACGCTGGATTCAAATGACCCGGCGCGTCCTGGCTGAACTCGGCGATGAAGGGAAAACGCTGGAGCAGCAATTAGCAGATGCCGCCGCAGGCAAAGACGAGGCGAAACTAGCAGCGCTGTATCTTAACGCCTGCCAGGCAAGACGGGCGAAACGGCTGGCGCCGTTGCTCCAGAAGAAACCACAGGGCATTGTTTTCGCTCGCCATTATAATATGGGCGGTTCGCATTATGCGTACACTGAAGGCCTGAGCGATGCACAGTCAGAACGGCTGTTCCAGCCCGGTTCGCAGTTGTGCCTGCTGCGGATGGAGGGTTTGTTTGGGCTTGTCGAAATCCTTCTGGATGCCCCTGATGGCGTCATTCGCGATGCAGATACCTCCTGGGACGGCAAGCACATCCTGTTTTCATGGAAGAAATCCGACCGGGAGGATGACTACGGGCTATATCTCATGGATGCGAACACTCGCGAGGTCGCAACGATTACCCAGGATCTGGGTCATGCGGATTACGAAGGGGTGTTTTTGCCCAACGGCGACATTGTGTTCAGTTCCACACGGTGCGTGCAGATCGTGGATTGTTGGTGGACGGAGGTCTCGAATTTGTACACCTGCGGAGCGGATGGGCGTTTTTTGCGGCGTCTTGGTTTTGACCAGGTGCACACCAACTACCCCACGGTTACCGAAGACGGCCGGATTCTCTACACACGGTGGGATTATAATGACCGCGGACAGATTTTTCCGCAGGGTCTTTTTCAGATGTTTCCCGACGGGACGGCACAGACGGCCTTTTACGGGAATAACTCCTGGTTTCCGACAACCATAATTCACGCCCGAAACATCCCGGGCACGCAGAAGGTACTGGCGGTTTTTACCGGGCATCATTCCCTGCAGGCGGGCAAACTGGGGGTGCTTGATCCCGGGCGGGGACGGCAGGAAAATCTCGGCGCACAACTGGTCGCTCCGGTGCGCGAAACGCCGGCCGAACGCATTGATGCGTACGGCCAGGATGGCGATTTATTCATGTATCCCTGGCCGCTGGACGAGCGGCATTTTCTGGTCAGTTATGCACCGCGGGGCTGGGAAGACAATGAGCTGGGGCATTATCGAACCATTTTTGGTTTGTACCTGATGGATATGGACGGCCGGCGTGAGTTGCTGGATATCGACACGGACAAAGGGATATCGGCCGGTCGCATGGCCGTCCTGGGGACACGCCCGCGACCCCATGTCAGACCCAGCACCGTTGATTATCAAAAAACGACAGGCATTTATTATATTCAGGATGTCTATGAAGGGCCGGGCCTGAAGGGAGTGGCCCGGGGGACGATTCGCAGCCTGCGCATCGTTGCACTGGAGTATCGTCCGGCCGGCATCGGCAGCAACACAAACCATGGCCCTGCCGGCGGCGCCTTGAGCAGTACGCCGGTTTCGGTTTTCGGCTGCTGGGATGTCAAGACGGTCCTGGGGCAGGCTAAAGTGCATGATGACGGCTCGGCGATGTTTGAAGTGCCGGCCCGCACGCCGGTGTATTTTCAGGCCCTGGATGCCAAAGGTTATGCCGTTCAGACGATGCGGTCCTGGTCCACGCTGCAGCCAGGAGAGATGTCGTCCTGCATCGGCTGTCACAGCGAAAACAAGCAGGCCGCCCCATCCTTGCACAAAGCCAGTCAGGCCATGCGTGCCGGGGCCCAGCCGCTCAAGCCTGCAGACGGACCGGTGGAAGGATTCAGCTTTATCAAACGCGTTCAGCCGATTCTGGACCGCCGCTGTATTTCCTGTCACAGTGACCGCACGGACTCCCGATTTGCAAACAATCCCCTGATGCGAATGACCGAACAGCCAAAACCGGATTCGAAGCAGGCCGGGAAACGCAAGGCCTTCAGCTTATTAAGCACGCCCAATCACGACCCGGATGCACAACGGTACTGGAGCGATGCGTATCTGGCGCTGATAGGTCCTTCCATGGATGCATTTCGTGCTCCAACGGAAGGCCCGGCACGCTGGATTCATCCGCAGTCCGAGCCATCGATACTGCCGCCCTACTCGGCCGGGGCCGCCATAAGCCCGTTAATCAAGATGCTGGAAAAGAGGCATCATGGCGTTTCGCTGCCGGCTGATGAGCTGCAGACCCTTGCCCAGTGGATTGATCTGGGGGTCCCCTATTGCGGCGACTATACCGAAGCCAATGCCTGGTCGGAGGAGGACAAGCAAAAGTACAACCATTACCTTGAGAAACGGCGAGCCATGGAACAGATTGAACGCAATAACATTCAGGCCTTCATTCAAAGCCGCAGTCAAAAGTAAGGGGGCCGGGATATGGATGCACAGACAAACTTTTCAAAAACCATTCGCCTTGTCGTCTTAAGCTACGCGGTATTGGTTATCCTTGCGGCTGTTTGGGCGGACGCTGGCCGTGCCGATTCTCCTGTTCCCAGTCAACAGGCTGCGGTTTCGCTGAGCATTGAAGGGCTGCCGCTGGGCAAGGATTACCCTTATCGGTCTCCGCTGGATGTGGCGGTATCGTCCAAAGACAATCTGGTCTATGCACTACAGCATACCGGACAGTGTGTGGATATCGTCAGCCTTGAGTCCAAATCGATTGTGCATTCCATACCGCTGGACGGGGCGCCTTCGGGGCTGGCACTGGATGAAACACACAATCGTCTGTATGTCACTTACGGCCAGAAGCCCGGCCATGTCGCAATCATCAATACACAGAGTAAAAAGATCACCGCGACAATCCAGGCGGGATTCGCCCCAACAGCCCCGGTTGTCTGTGCTGATGGCCAGACCCTTTATGTCTGTAACCGATTTGATAACGCGATTGCTGCCTATGACCTCAAGACAAAAAAAATACGATCCCGCATTTCGGTCGCCCGCGAGCCGATTGCCGCAGCTTTAACTCCGGACAACACCCTGCTGATTGTCGCTCATCATCTTCCTGCGCAGGCGGCGATTAAGGAGCAGGTGGCGGCGGCGGTCGATATCATCGATACGGCGGCGTTTAAGGCTGCGGCCTCGATCCAACTGCCCAACGGCTCGACGGGACTGCGTGATGTCTGCGTGTCGCCGGATGGGCGATATGCGTATATTCCTCATACGCTGGCGCGATTCGGAGTGCCGACGACGCAAGTGGATCGCGGCTGGATGAATACTGCCGCCCTGAGCATCATTGATTTGAGCAAACGAACCTGGCTGACTACGGTTCTGCTGGATGAGGCGGACCTGGGCGCGGCCAATCCGTGGTCCGCGGCATGTTCGCAAGATGGGCAATGGCTGGCGGTCACCCACTCCGGCACCCATGAAATAAGCCTCATCGACCGACAGGCCCTGCATGCCAGGATCAGCCGGGTTGACGCCGGGCAGAAGGTCAGTGAAGTCTCCGGCAATTTAACCACTATTCCAAACGACCTGGCTTTTCTTACCGGATTGCGTCGGCGGGTCCGTCTGCCGGGCTGCGGCCTGCGAGGGGTGGTCATTTCGGGCAAGACCGTTGTTGCGGCGGAATATTTCAGCGACAGCCTGGCACTGGTGGAATTGACTGAAGCGGCCAGTCCTTCCGTGCAATCCATGTCCTTCGGCAAGCCGAGCGATTTGTCTGAGATTCGGCGCGGCGAGATCGCCTTCCACGATGCTGCCCTGTGCTTCCAGCAGTGGCAAAGCTGTGCCAGTTGTCACCCGGATGCCCGTGCGGACGCACTGAACTGGGACCTCCTGAATGACGGCATCGGCAATCCCAAAAACAGCCGGAGTATGCTGTTTTCCCATGCTATAACGCCGGTGATGATTTCCGGTATTCGCCCGAACGCCCAGACTGCGGTGCGTGCGGGTTTTCGCTTTATTCAGTTTGCGTCGGTACCGGAAGAGACCGCCGTGTGTGTGGATGCTTATCTGAAGGCATTGAGGCCGATTCCCGGCAAGGCAGTGAATGAGCAGGAACCCAGCGCTGCGGTGCTCCGCGGAAAGCAGCTTTTTGCCAGGGCAAAGTGCAGCAGTTGTCATACGGACGCGTATTACACGGATGGCAAGCTGTATGATGTCGGGCTGGGGCCTGACGAACGAGGCATTCGTCAATTCGTCACCCCGCCGCTGGCTGAGGTTTGGCGAACGGCGCCCTATCTGTATGATGGCCGCGCCGAAAGCATCAGGGAGGTGCTGACGACGTACAATCGCGGCGATACCCACGGCAAGACCTCCGACCTGTCGGAACAGGATATTGACGATCTGGCGGCTTATATTTTGTCGCTTTGACCGTAAGCAGATGATATTGGAAGGATTATCTGAATACTGCGGATTTTATATATGGATGTGCAAACAAAAGAAACCATTTTTTATGAGGAGTCATTATGAGCCAATCATGCTTTGATTACATCGACCAAAACCAGGGCCGGTTCCTGGATGAACTCCGGCAGTTTCTGACGTTTCCGTCCATCAGTGCCGAAAGCAGGCACAAAGAGGATGTGATTGGCTGTGCCCAGTGGCTGGTGGAGCATCTCAAACAGCTCGGGCTGGAATCACGCTTGATTCCAACCCAGGGACATCCGATTGTATGGGCCCGGTGCAAGGGGCAATCGTACAAGAAACTGATCATCTACGGGCATTACGACGTGCAGCCGGTTGACCCTGTCGATCCATGGCAAACCGATCCTTTCATGCCATCGATTCGCGATGGTTTTATGTACGCCCGCGG
>JAFGQP010000156.1 GCA_016935635.1 Sedimentisphaerales bacterium | reverse complement strand
TTTTTCCTTAAAAGTTTTAGGATCCAGCTCAACTACCTTAAAAGGCATAATTTGAGACCATCCATAATAAATATATAAGCGTCCGTCATCATCCAGATACATATTTGCATCGCCGTATCTGTCACTATCCAAAGTGCCGGCCTGTGTCCATTTTCCCTGTTTGGGATCAGTACAAGAGAACACATCCTTCCGGTTCATTGAACATGCATATAAAGTCTCACCGTCACTGATAACCGATATGACGCCGCCGGGGAAATTCGGGGCATCCACATAAGTCCAGTCCCTCATATTCGCAGAAACCCAGTAACCTCTGCTGCCGGTCACAAAAAGATAATAATCATCCTGGTGAAGGACGACGACAGGTTCACCGCCCCTGCGCGCTCTTTCCGATCCGACAAGCAGGGTGAGGGGATTACAGAATGTCAATGGCTTATCCGTGATTTGAACTGTAAAACTCTCCGATTTCTTTGAATCCTGTGTGCATGAAGTCATCGTTATCAAAATGACACCTGCAAGCAGAATAACTGTCAGTAATGTCACTTTGACTATCGCTGTTTTTTTCATGACCCATCTCCTTATGTCAGATTATATTTGTACATTGTTCTTGTATCCATCGGACAAAACCCGAATTTACTCAACAAACGTCAACTTGCCGAAATGTTCGGGTGCATGGGGATGCGGCCAGTTCAGCTTCGAATCGGACCAGACACTCAAACGGCGGTCAGGTTGAACGCCGTCCCAGCGGTTGAGATTGGCTGTATATACGGTGCCAACCTTCGGTCCTCTTCTTGCCATCGATGAAAAATTCGTCCATGGAATGGCCACCTCGACGCTCCAGCCAGTATCTTTCGATTGATTTGAAAAGACTCGTTCATGGTTAATCCCCGCCATGATGTTATAGACTTGCAGTATATCATTCTGCTTTAACTTCCACGACTGCCACAGTATAGGGCGCCAGTTTTATGCTCAAATCACGCGCATAAGGTATTGTTTGCTCTACGGGCTTGATTTTATCCGGATCTTCCAGCGAACAGGCATCATTGAGTCCGGCGGTTATTGTATACACTTTTACGCCAGCCGTTTCGGGTAGTGAGGCTCCCATCAGCCGCACAAGTAATGTGTTGGAATTCGCTTCGTAATTGACCGCCTTGATGATGATTTGTTTGCCGTCGTCACTGCCGGTGGCAATTGCGTCGACCGTGCCGGGTTTCCAGCCTATGGGTTTCATCTGTGAGATGTCATCAAAAAAGGCAGCCGTGTTCGCAACGGCCCGAGACGTACCGGTTGTAGATGCGTAGTGTTTAGGCGCATAAAAGTCATGAAACAACTTTTCGACAACGTAGCCCGATCCCGGGAACCAGGAGACATGATCATGATAGATGAACGCTGTCCAAGTCGGATCATCATCCGTGTTTCTCATCAGCAGCGCCGGGCAGGACATCTCCAGCTCAGGGCTCAGTCTCTCATAGATGATCAGACTGCCGGCCGCATGCAGTCCGGCACGCCAATCATAGGTTCGACTGAGGTTCCATTCCAAAGCTGCGATTTTGATATTCGGGTAGGCAGAATCACGTACATAGTCCCGCAGCTTTGTCAGGTAATCCTGTATTCGTCTTATTCCTGTTTGAAAGTTCTCACTCTCGTATTCGTAATTGTGACATCCTAGGATATCGAAATTTTTGCCGGCAATGTCGATAATCTTTTGACTCCAAATCATATCGTTCGACCGTTTCTGTCCGCAGGCCACAATGCGGGCATTGGGAGCGATTTTCCGCAGTCTGCTGCCAAATACGTTGACAATTTCCGCATACGCTTCCGGCGTCAGCCCGTGATTCATCGGTTCGTTATCGATCTGGATATAAGGAAGACGATATGGCGCGGGATGGCCATTCGCGGCTCTCATTTTTCCCCACTTGGTCGTCGGAGGATCAACCATATAATGAACCCAATCCATGGCATACTGAACTGCTTCGGGATCGGTTGTTGTCGCAGGCAGGACTACCAGGGGATCGGTTTCGAGCCTTCGGCAGAGTTCCATGTACTCTTCGGTGCCGAAGCCGTAGTAGTCGGAGTAACCGCCCCATATTTCATTGGGATGGTATTTGCGGGAAACATGCGGACCAATACCATCTTTCCATTGATAGATCGAGGCATAAGAGCCGCCCGGCCAACGAATAAAAGGTGGTTTTAAATCACGAAGGGCCTGGAACAGGTCGGGACGCAACATGCCATCTTCACGAATGTCGGCGCGCATCATTGAAATATAATCCAAAAGAATCGATCCGTTGCCGGTTGCAACGATTTCTAAAATGCCATGTTGATCCGTCTTTGTACAGGTAAATGAATAGCTGACTTCCTGCCAATTCGTACCGGACGTTTCCAGCGGTATTTGTGCAATCGTATTCCCGTCTGCGTCTTTCATCACAAGGTTCACTTGCACCGACCCTTGTTCCGGTTTGAGCCAGACTGAGCCATCATAATCATATCCTGCCTGCACATAAATACGATCCTGCCGAATACCGGCCTGACCGCTGCTTGCGTCGAGTCGAATACTTTTCTCGCCGTTTCCAAACCCGGATTCTACAACCTGAACGCTGCCTTCTTTTCCAAGATATGTCCAATAGGTTGCGAAGTCATCCCCTTCAAAGCCACGACCGCGAATTTGTTCAGCAAACAGACCATCGACAACCGAATGATTAATGTGTTCAAGAAAGTGTCCGTAAATATTCTCATCAACAATGCCCATCACGTGATCGGTATCCACCAACAGAACGGCAACACCCGGTTCATTTGTGGTTGTGCGAGCTTTCTCAGAACAAGAATTCAGAGACAGACCGATGAGATTGAGTATGAGAACAGTCAGCAGCCATTTGAGCGCATGGTCAGTCACCCTCATGCAAATTCTTTGTAACACTGCCATCATTCTTTCCTTCCCCTTCTTGTTTCGAAGTCATTGGTCCAATATTTTCGGCAAATATGGCACGCGGCGCGGAAGCCGCATTGATGCTGAGCCGAATATCCGGTTCAGGGATGTCTCCCCAGGGAATGTCCGGGATGTCAGAAGGAATCTGCCGCCAGTTGTACCGTTCGATTTCGCGTTTGAAAACATCGGTATAGACGAAATTCACGCTTTGCCGGTAGATCAGAAAACGGGGTGCACTGCTTGCATCCTCAACGCGGAAAGCGGGAATGCCTCCCCGAATTCGATAGTCCGTATAGAACATGAGGGGGATGTCCTCGTAATTGATCAATATTTCGTCCTGTGGAGAAGCGACACGTTTCAAGGCCTCGATGGTCAGACGGTTCGGATCCGGTTGCGGGGCAAAGACTTCCTCGCATAAAACAGCCCATTCTGACCGAATGAGCCGGCCAGTGGGGGGCAGTCCTGAAACCAGTTGCCGAAGTCCTGCCGTGACCGGGTTCGAGACGAGCGGAGAGACCGCCACGAAAAGGATCAATAATCCCGCAAGGATGCGTTGCCCCGTTTCTCCCGCATGATGTCGGATTATCCTGGCGGCGAGTTGGTTCAGGGTCCAGGCGGCACACAGGGCGGCAACAGGGGCCAGGTGGACGAGGTAACGATGAAAGGCGAGGGGAGAGACCACGGGCACCCAGATCAGAACGGCGAAAAGCAGTCCAAAGCTCACAAAAAGTATCAGCCTGATCGCCGGTTCCATTTTTCGCCGGTGCACCCAAATGAACACAGCTCCCAATAGCAACAGGAGGAGGGGGATGAGAAACTGGTTGAAATGAAACAGGTTCATCAAGAATTTGTGCGACAATTTATCCGCGCTGGATTTGAGCCGGTTGCCGAGTTCATAGTACCAGACCCAGGGCGCTATGGCAATTCCAAGAGAAAGGCCGACAACGAAAACCTGTTTGATGCGCGGCCAGGAATTCCATAGCGCCGCCAGCAGCAGAATGCCGATTGTGGGGAAGAACGATCCGAAGTCCACCTGAAAAAAACACCAGGCCGTGATCACAAACAGCACC
>JAFGQP010000155.1 GCA_016935635.1 Sedimentisphaerales bacterium | reverse complement strand
TCTTCCAAAAATTCTGAAAATTTCAAAGAGCCAGCGGCGACAGTTCCCATACGCAGGTCCCGTTCAAATTGTAACCGCTGTTGTTCGGCCTTGCGATTGTCCGCATGTCTCAAAGACCGGCGTATTCGCTTGCCGTCCTCGTTTTTGTACTCGACGCAGAACGTATAGCGTTCGCCATTCCGGCTTGGCCGTTTTATAAGTTTTACCAACTGTGTCATAGAGAAAACTCCTTTCTCGACACCTGCCGGTAAAACCGATCCGGGTGGATTATACCCATAAAAGTACCTGAATGAAACAAAAAAATCCTCATGCCGCCCCCTTTCCGACTTGGGACATAACCCATTGACGGACGGCTTCCCGAGGGTACAACCGCTTACGGCAAATATAGATGCAGGGAAAATCCCGCATCCGGATCAGATTGTCAATTACATTTCTATATTCCGTTGCCCGACTGACCTGGGGGATCCGAAGATACATAATCACCTCCTCTTCGGTCATCACGTCAGGAAAGTTGATCGGCCAAACCGCCAGGCGAGGCTCAGTGGAACCGAGACAATATGTGGGGTGTATAAAGCGATGGCACGAGATTAACAGGGAAGGAATGGACTTTCTTGTGACAGTTCGGGAATACCTGCATTTTTGGTTTAAAATAAATACTTCTAAGGGGGGAGAATTTGTCCCCTCTGTTTTTAGGCTCGCCGAATCTGCGCTGGATCCTTACATAATGCCAAAATTGGTGCAAGTGCCTGAGATAGTTGACAGGTATTTTCACGGTGAGATTGAAATGTGTTTATTGGGAACATATTGCAGCCTGCTGTCTGAGATCACGCGGAACCAGGAAATTTATATATCCTCTATACAATTAGCCAAGCTTTTTTAAGCATCACCCATAACAAAGGATTATAAGGTTTACTCAACTTATGTTTGGCGGTGGCTGAAACGCCTTTGTAAGAGTGAGATTCTCACACTTGTACAACACGGCAGAAAGAAAAAAGCCAATACTTACCGTTATAATCCCAACGTGCTTCGATTCCCCAAAAAAAGAATTAGATACCATTTCAGCTCAACTAACTCAAACAAGCAATACTCCCCTGGAAACACCTCCGCTTTCTTCTGTCTTTAACCCGTTCACCCCAAAAGACACTGTATTAGGTGCATAGAGGGCTCACACTTGTGCTCTTTTCCCCCCTCACAGCTATTTCTGCCCGCCGGATGGGACAATTTTGCTTTGCCGTTTATAATAGATAGCTCTGATAAGAACCAGTACGTCCATAAGTCTATTCAAAGGTCTTTATAATTGACCCGGTTCACAAACTCCATCCCTGACGGTATTCACGATGCAGATAATTATTCGCCTCGGGACAGTTGGTTATCTCGAACTTATCACCGTCCCATTCCAGTAATTTACCGGTCCTGACTGCAATGTTTCCAAGTAAAACCATTTCCGTCAGCGGCCCGGCATAGTCAAAATTAGACAGCGGTTTTGGACCGCCTTTGCAGGCCCTTATCCATTCCTGATAGTGGTCCTCACCTCTGGGCAAAAATGATTCAGGACGTTTGAAGCCTTTCATCTTCGATTCAGGTATTAATCTTGGGCCTGCCATATGAGCCGCAATTATCGTCCCTTCATCACCAATATACATCCCACCGCTGGACGGCAGGTTTCTGCCCTCCTCTAATTCCGCAGGTCTGAATGGTTTCAATCCGCCGTCATACCAAGTCATTGTTACATCAGGCAGATTACCACGGGCAGGGAAACGGTATTTGACCATATTGGCAAGGGCATAACTTTCATCACTAAACTTCGATGAGTGTGCTTCTATTGTCATTTTATTCGGTAAATCAAGTGACCAAAGAGCATGGTCCATTATATGACAGCCGAAATCACCCAGCGAACCGGTACCAAAATCCCACCAGTTCCGCCAGGCAAAAGGAGCATAATCCGGATGATATGGCCTATAGGGTGCCGGTCCGATCCATTTATCCCAGTCAAAACCGTCCGGAACCGGCGGAGTATCTGTCGGACGTTCAAGACCACCATAAACCGCTGCCGCCCAGACGTGAACCTCCCTGACCGGACCTATAACGCCCGATTTCACCATTTCGACTAAAATTTTAAGCCCCTCATCCGCATGAATTTGATTCCCCATTTGTGTAACAACGTTGTGCTCTCGAGCGGCTTCTGAAATCAGGCGGGCTTCCTTCACGGTATAAGTCAGCGGCTTTTCACAGTAAACGTGCTTACCTTTTTTAATGGCCGCCATCGTAGCGATCGCATGTATATGGTCCGGAGTGGCCACTAAAACCGCATCGATGTCTTTATTATCCAACATTTCATTAAAATCTATGTAAGCAGCGCAACCGTCGTATTCAGGCTTCTGATATTTCTCGGCATAAGTTTTGTTGACAATCTCCCTTGCAGGTTCCCGGCCGAGCATACCCTGATAGTAAAATTTGCTGTAATCACATTCTCTTCGCACGTCACAGACGGCAACAACCTGAGCATTCGGGTTGCTTAGAAACTGCCTCATATCGCTTATGCCCTGACCGCCAACACCGATACAACCGACATTAACCCGCTCGCTCGGAGGAGTATTGCCTTGTCCGCCCAATACATATCTCGGTACAATCGTAAAAGCGGCAACGGTCGAAGCAGCTTTTATAAAGTTACGCCGGGACATCTTTGCATTATTTCTGTTATTCGTTTTATTCTGAGTTTTCATAGCAATCTTATCTACTCCATAAAAAAGTAAAAAATCTTTCATTTTTATCTATGTTGAACACAGAACTTAAATTGTACGTCTACAAATCAAATGGGACAAAATAGCGATTTAAGTTAGAGACGATTTTGGCTCCGTTTCCGATATTTTACTGTTTTTGTTTTTTCTTTCAAGGACTGTTTTTGCTTTCAATTCAGCGCGTTGTTTCAGGATCGTCTGCCGTCTGCCGACATAAACATCATCCGGCGTCACATTGCCGATCCCCTCATGATACCGATGGCTGTTATACCACTCCACAAACTGTCCGATTTCCTGTTCCAATGCCTCCAGTGACAGACATTTCTTTCCTTTTACCATAACAGTTATCCATGCTGACTCAAAACCCCTTTCATTAATACGCCCATACAGGATTCAATATATCCACTTCTTCCCGCGATTTCGTGTATTTCCCCCGCACCCACCCTCGCCGGTTTTCGCTGTCATAGCCCAGGACCGTGCCGGTAAACGAGGTACAATTGCCCCGGCTGTCATAGGTCAGGGTGCGCGGAGTGCC
>JAFGQP010000154.1 GCA_016935635.1 Sedimentisphaerales bacterium | reverse complement strand
TGGGGTATTTTTTATGAAAGAATTACAGGGATTCAAGAATTATTTTGAGAGGTTGTGAGCTTGCCAGGGGAATATGATGATAGTAAAATTGGATAGTCTATAACGGGAATAAAAATGTGACAAAAATTCTTCAGCAAACTGAAATAGTCAGCAGACGGGGTTGAATTGGGGCAGGAGGCCAAGCATCCGGATTTGATCCATCAGCATGTTATACATGCCCATCATGGCGTAGATGAGGGCCGCGGACAAGGCGATGATTACGACGGTGATGGTCAGCTTGAGCATCAGGCTGCATCGGGGATTGGCCCAGACCAGCGGTAGTGCCAGCGGGCCGAAGGTCAACAGGGCCAGGACCACGACGGAGGTGGAATAATACCACTTTTTGGACTTGTCCGGCGGGACCAGGTCTTTGTGACAATACCGACACAGAATCGCTTCTTTTTGAATCAATTCAGCACAAAACGGACACTTTTTAAGGTTTTCGGCGAGGCCGGTGTTTTGTTCTGATGTCGGTTCTATTAACATGGTTTCCTGGTTATACATTCTTTCTGTTATATCGACTGAATCATGTGCAGGGATTAGATGAAAATGGGCAGAGGGACTATGGAGATAATACTCCCTCTATCGGATGAATGATTAAATCATCCTCTCGGCAAACCTGTCATTTAGACCGGGAAATCCCCGATATGAATCTCTACGTTCAGTCTGGTGAGGTGTTCAGGCTTTAATGGACTTCCTGGAGCCAGCGGACAACGAGGTATTCGAGGTCGTTGAGGTCCACGGTGCCGTCCTGATTGAGATTGGTTCCATTGCACCAGTCGTCAGCGGAACATGAGGTTTGCTGCCAGTAAGGTGCGAACAGGGCGAAGTCTTCATAATTGATAAATCCATCGGCGGACAGGTCGGGTGACAGGCCGGAGGTGATGCAGATATTGTCGATGGACGTGGTCTCTTCACCGGAGACATAATCGGCGACAATATACATGGCCTGGAGATTGGACAGCACAGCCAGCATCTGGGCCAGCGTGGGTTCGGGGCCGTTGTGTGTATTCAGGTGCCAGCCGGCCGGACGCAGGGGGATGGTGTAATGCTGCCAGGAATCGGTCGGTGCGGTCCAAGGGCTGCACAGGACGGTATCACCGCTGACCAAGAACAACATGGGGCCGTCGAGCCGTGTGCCGGTTGTGATGTGCATCATATCGAAGGCAATCTGGCCGCCAAGCCAGTCGGATTTATCACCGAGGTATTTTGCCGGGGCGGCGAAGGTGGTCCATTCGTTGTCCTGATCGGTCAGCGAAATCCAACCGCCGGCATCATGGGAGATGGGCAGGGTCTGGACGACCTGTGTGAGATTGGCTATGGACAGGGCTGCGCCGGTCCATCCATCCGTGCCGGAGGTGAGTTCTGTGCAAATAGACAAATCGGCGGGGATGTGGGTTGCCAGGTCCCCGCGGCCGGCGTTGAAGGAATCGAGAATGTCTTTGAATACATAGTTTGGCTGGGCAAGATTATTGAGGTCATAGACGAAGATGTCGTCGTTGTCGATGGATGTTTTTGAGACTTCAAATGCAAACAGGGTGTCGGGGCGGCTGGCAGGGATTGCGGCACCAACCAGAAATTTGGTATAGGGGGTCGTGTCCTGATAGAGTTCGGCCAATGCGCCTGTGTGGGTGTTGAGGGCATAGATGCCCGAGTAATCGACGAGGAAGGCCTGGCCGAAGGTATTGAAGCACAGGTCTGCACCTTCGGCAATCAATCCGGTGTAAGCGGAGCCGTTTAATGTCAGAGGGATGCTGCGAAGAATCTGGCCGGTGACGATGTCGATTACCAGCAGACTTTTACTGGTGTGGTCTGCGGCCCAGAGTCGGCCATGGCGATCAAAGGCGGCGCTGAAAATATGCGTGTTGTGAAAAACGATGCCGCTGCTGATGACTGCTGCGGTGGCGGGGTCTAATTGATACAGGGTTGATGAGGTGGTTGTGGTTGGCTCGAAGAACCACAGGCCCTGAGTTTGGGAAAAGGCTAAGGCGTCGGCGCGGATCTGGACGGCGTTTTTGGTGACCGCGCCGATGGAGGTGAAAGCGGTGCCGTTATCCTGGAATGCAAACAATGTTGCTGGAGTCAGGTATTCGCCTGATCCTCCTGTGTTGTTGCTGCGGGACTTGATACCATAAATGGTGTCTGCGCAAAGCAATGCCGAAAATGACAACAGTCCAAGACAAATAAGCGTTCTCATGTTTTACCCTCCGAAAAAAAAGATGTTTTCACCTCTCCTATTTTCACAATATTCTACTGTAGATATCTATAAATGTCAAGTTATTTTGTGTCAGGCCGGGGGTCAGATGCCGCTTTACAAAGGTGAGTCCATTGCAGTATAAAGACGTATCTTTGGTGATGTGTTTGGGATAAAAATGATAGATATACTACACAATTATATTCTGGCTGCTGAGGTTGACCTGGAAAAAACGCTGGGCACGGTGATCACGCTGGTGTGTCTGGCCGGAGTGGGTGTGCTGATCAGTTGGCAGGTGAAGACCCCGGGATTGAGTGCGCTGGAGCATTGCCCGGTCCGGCGGACCCGACTGCCCCTGTTTTTCCCGTTTCTTCAGTTGTTTGTATGGCTGGTAGGGGCGATGCTATGCGGGGAAATGATCAAAAAACTGCTGGCTTCGCGTCCTGAAATCACCATCCATTTCGTGCAATATGCGGCAATGACAGTGCTGGATATCGGGTTGCTGGTGTTTTTTCTGCTGGTCGCCAAGTTCGGTTTTGTGCGGGGATTGCGGGGATTCGGATTAAATTGGCGGAAGATTCCTAAGGATTTGGGCTGGGCGATGATAAATCTGGCGGCGATTTACCCGGTTGTTTTGATGGTACTGCATGTGACGGTGGAGGTGGGCAAGCAGTTTGCCGGGCCGGAGTTTAAGCTGCAAGAGCATCAGACGCTTGTGGAGATGAATCAGGCCAATCCGGTCTGGATGCAGGTGCTGCTGGTGTTATTTGCGGTAGCGATTGTGCCGGTATTTGAGGAGGTTCTCTTTCGCGGACTGATTCAGTCCACGCTGTCTGCGCATCTGCCCAGCCCGTGGATGTCCATTGGGATTACGTCGGCCCTGTTTGCGGGGCTGCACTACGGGACACATTCGGTCGGCATCTTTGTTCTGGCCTGCTGTCTGGGGTATGCCTACGAAAGAAGCGGCTCGCTGTGGCGGCCGATATTCATTCATATTTTGTTTAACAGCATCAGTGTGGCGGGGGTGTTGTTTTTGGGCATCTGATTGAGAGGTATGAAAATTATTTTCATTAATTTTCAGAGTATGAAAATATTTTCATGGAAATTTAGGGGGAAATAGGGATAGCTTTTCCTGCTTTATTTTTGCTATAGTCTTTCATTGGCGGAGGTTTAGTGAAGGATACAGCGAGCGTTTGGTTTCTGTTTCTTTCCTGCCTTTGTAACCCCTGGGGTACAGTATTCTGGGGAGGTCTATACTCAATCTAAAGTGGAGGTCTTCTATGAAGTCTGTGTTTGTCGGTCTGGTGATGCTGGCGGCGAGTGTGTCAGGAATTGCGGCGGTGACGGTACTTCAGGATTTTAATACGGTAACATCAGAGGCGTTGCTTGGTCAGGGATTTAATGTAACCGGTGGGTTATGCCAGATGGGTATCGGCACCGGTAAGAATCCCCGGGTTGGATTTACCATGAACGAATCTGCTTCTTTTGGGGAATTGCTGTCCGGTGAAGTGAAGTTCAATAAACCGGATGGCAGTTTAGCCGATCCATATACATTTTTCCTGGTGGATACCAATAAAAATGGAACCGCTGATATCTCCCAGGCAAATAGTGATTATCTGTTCATGTTGATGAATCCGACCTATAGCGAGCCTGATGATAACGGCTGGACAAAATTGTCATTCGATTTGAATTCGACATTCAGCGCATCGTTGAGTATGGACTCGCGAACAGGGACACAAAAAACGCTTAGCGAATGGCTGGCTCAATATGGTGATTGTCAGATTTTAAGGTACTATGTCGGTTATAATCTGCAGGTTAAGAAAACCGGCAGATGCGATGTGGATGACCTGCAATTCAAATATGGGACGCCGGATGTTGGTCTTGATCCTGATGAGCCTGTGCCGGCGACGGTTCCTGTGCCGGGTGCAGTAGTGCTGGCATCGCTGGGGCTGGGGGTTGTGCGATATATGCGAGGCCGTGTGCGGATTTAGCGGATATTCATTTCAGACCGTGCTGCAGGCAGGGCGAAAAACCCTGCCTGTTCTATTTTAGTGAGACAAAAGGAGTTTGACGGCGGCTGCGGCGGTCAGGACAGTGACGACGATTTCAAAGACCTTCTGGGGGAGTTTATTAAGCAGCCAGACACCCAGCAGGGCACCGATGGCGATAGCGGGGAAGGTGGCAGCGTCGATGAGCAGGGATTGTTTGTTCATGAAATTCTGGCCGGCGCTGAAGGGGACTTTGAGCCAATTGAGCAGGAAGAAATACCATGCGTTGAGGCCGACGAATCGTTTTTTGTCCAGCCCCAGCGACAGGAGGTACAGTGTCATCACGGGGCCGGCGGCATTGGCGAGCATGCTGGTGAATCCGGCCAGGGAGCCGAACAGGGTGGCAATCGACCAGTGGGTGCGTAGGGCATCGAGGCTCTGGCGTGTACCGGCGGGAAGAAGATTGGCGGCATAGCGGCCAGCCAGCATGACCAATACGACGATGCCGATGAGTTTGGCCAGCAGGGTGTCGTTGACGGATTTCATTAATGCTGCGGCGGCGATGACACCGGCAATGGTGCCGGGCAGCAATTGAAGAATGAGTTTCCACTGGGCGGAGTAACGGTAGTAAATGGCCGCGAAGACGTCGGCGGTGATGAGCATGCCCAGCAGGATGCCGGTGGAGGCACGGGCGGGGAAGACCATCGCCATCAGCGGCACGACCAGTATGCCAAAGCCCGGCACACCGGTCTTGGCGATGCCGATGAGCAAGCCGCACAGTAACAGCAGCATCCATTGATATGCGGTGAGTTCAGACAGTGTCATGATGTTCCTTTTTGAGCGGTATGAATCCGCACGGCTCCGAAGGTCAGCGAGCGGATGATGATGTCATGGAAGCCGGCCTGACGCAGCTGGGCGGTCAGGTCCATGGTTTCCCAGCGATGAATCGAGGCGGCGAGGTAGCGCCATGGGGCCGGGTCGCCGGCAATCCATCCGGCCACGAGCGGCATGATCCGGCACAGGTAGAAGAGATAAAGCCTGCGGGACAGTCCCTGCCGGGGCAGGAAGAATTCAAGGATGCACAGTTTTCCGCCGGGTTTGAGCAGGCGACAGGATTCCTTCAGTGCCGCGGGCAGGTCGTCCACGTTACGAAAGCCGAAGGCACAGGTGATGCGGTCGAAGGATGCGTCGGGCAGGCCAGTGTTTTCGGCGGAAGCACAATGCCATTGCATGGCGGTATTGGCGACGGCATATTTTTTGGCTTTTTGTACGGCGATATCCAGCATCGGCCTGCAGATGTCGGAACCGGTGATGGATTGCAGTCGGCCGGTTTTGGCCAGGGCGAAGGTCATGTCGCCGGTGCCACAGCACAAGTCCAGTGCGGAGACGATGGGGCCGTCGCAGGCGATAGCTGCAGTTTTGCGCCGCCAGTAAAAATCCAGCCCGAAGCTGAACAGGTGATTGCACAGGTCGTAGCGTCGGGCGATGGCCGAAAACATGGGTTCTGTTCTGGATGTCGTGGGTTGAGTCATGGTCAGCGGATCGGGTACAGGACAAAAATGATGACATCCCAGACGGCGTGGCTGAGGATGGCGGGCCAGACACGTTTTCGCCAGGCGTATAACAGGCCCCAGAAGCCGCCGCATAACGCCGCTGCGGCAATCAGCATCAAATTCATTGAGGCAGTGTGAACGAGCGTATAGACGGCGGTTGCGATGACGAAGCCGACGAGTATTCCATAGCGGCAGCAAAGACGTTTCTGCACAAAGCCGCGCCAGAAGATTTCCTCGGCGGGGCCAATCCACAGGGCCAGCAGCAGGGCAATCGGAAGCGGCGAGGTGCCATCGCGGAGCTGATAGATATGTTCCACCTGACCGGCGGCGAATCCAAACAGGTGCCGGGCGATGCGGTAAGCGATATAAAAGCCTGCGTATAAGACCAGCGGGCTGAGCAATCCAACGGCCAAATCCATCCAGAAGCCGCCGCGTGCCGGGGCGGCCAGGAGATTTTCGACAGACTGTAATAAGCGTGGCAAGGGTATAATCGATGTTGGTTCGGGCCGGTTTTTCTGTTGGAGGACAAGGGCACTGACAGCCAGCAGGCCTGATGACAGCGTCATCATTGGCCAGAATGACAGCCAGGCTTTGGTGGGGCCGAACATGGCCGTCCACAGAACGAGGGCTGTCAGACATAGAATCATTACGGCTTTCATCGCATGAATGCTCCAATGACCAGGGAGATAATCAGCAGGACACCGAAGGCCAGATGCAGTTTGGCGGTCTGGACGTCGATTGACGCTATTGGAGCTGGATTATCGGGCTGGCTTTTCAGGGCGCTGAGAATGGGCGTGTAAGCCAGCGGCAGCGTGCATAAAACAATCAGGCTGAAGAAGGGCAGCATGCCCAGGATGCATAATCCAATCACGATAAGATAGGCGGTAATATCCAGCGCGCAATATTCAAGCCTTGCGAAGTGATGTCCCAGCAGGCCCGCGGTGGTGGTGATGCCGGCCTGGGTGTCATGTAAGATGTCGCGGAGGTTGTTGCCGCTGAGAATAGCCGCGACGAGGCATCCGACCGGCAGCGAGACCAGCAATACGTTGTGGTTGTAAGTGCCGGTCAGGACGAAATAGGAGCCGATGACCATCAGCGGGCCCATGAGGACAAAGACCATCAGGTCGCCGAGGCCGAAGTATTTGTAGCCTACGGGGACGGCGGTATAGAAAAAACCGCCCAGCATGCCGACAAGGCCCAGCATCAGGATGGGCCAGCCGCGGAGATAAATAAATATCAGCCCGATGGCGGCGGTCAGGGCAAACAGAAATAATCCGCCGAGCAGAGTTTGTTGTGCCGATAATTTCCCTTCGACGATGACCCGGCTTCCGCCGAAGGTGTAATCCTTGTCGACGTTTTTGATATAATCGAAATACTCGCTGACCAGATTGGTGGCTGCGTGAATAGCCAGGGATGCAATGACAATCAGCGGCATCAGCCGCCAGTCGGCCGAGGTTCCTTCATAAAGGACCCATGCCGCGCCAAGCAGAACCGGAATGATCGAGGCGGTCAGCGAGAATATGCGTATGGCCTGCAGCCAGATGGCTGCGGTGTGAATCATTCCATGCTGTCGAGTGAGGGTTGCCATGGGATGTCCTATGTGATATCAGATTTCGTGATTTCGCGGAGCAGGGTGGTTGCGTAGCAGCCGCTGTCCAGTTCAAAAGCCAGTTCGAGATATTCACCGCGATTGTCAGCGCCGCTGGAGATGCGGACATCACGCGGCTGAAACCGCAAGGCACGGCGTCCGCCGCGGGCGCCGAAGTTTTTGATTCGGCGAAGGTCGTCTTCAGTGAGGACTTCACGATCGAGAATCGGGTTTTCAATGTCTCCGGCGGCATCGGTCAGACGTACCGTTCGCATTCCCAGAAGCGGGCCGGTGGGGCTGATTTCGAAAGTCTGACAGCGGTGCTGTTCGACGTCCGGCTGCTCGACATGGAAGCAGGCGCCGTTGTCATGCTTCATGGCCATGTCGCCCAGCAGAACGGTATCGATGCATGGCATGCGTGCAGCCAGGACTTCATTAAACAGGGCCGATTGCCATGCGGAGACCAGCAGGTTTTTCATGGCATCGTCGAGGGCTCGGCTGGCCCGTTTGAAATTCCCTTTAGTCCGAACTAATTCCTTGAGCATGCGGCGATGGTCGTGGAAGGCTTTCGGCCAGCATTCGAGGGCCTGTTCGTAGCTGCCCTGTTCGTAGAGCTGCCGGGCTTCGATCAAGCGTTTGTCGGTTTCGTTGTCGGCATCGCCCAGGAAAAGCCGGCAGAATTCGGTTGTGTCGTTTTTAATCAGCATTTCGCCGAGTCTGCTGCTGTCAGCACGTCCACCGAAACGCTGCGGACCGAAATAATTCGGTACACCCCGCCGGATGAGTATTTCCATAATTGCTTGTGTCATTTCTTCGGCTTGTTTGGAGGGGACGGACAGATTTCGCATCCGAATCATGAATTTATTGGCCGACAGGTGGCCGACTCTGAGTTTGTTGCCGTGACGGCCGATTTTGAGGACTTTAATCTGGGGGCAGTCGAGGGCCATAAGCTTATCGGGGTCGATGTGCTCGATGGAGATCCACTG